>CAIQBQ010000127.1 GCA_903870105.1 uncultured Alphaproteobacteria bacterium
GGGTAGGCGCATTAATCAAAATCGCCGTCGAAATAGGAAAGGCGACTCGCAAAGACATCAAACTAGGAATCTGCGGCGAACACGGCGGCAACCCCGCATCAATCGAATTCTGCCACAAAGCAGGCTTGAACTACGTGAGCTGTTCACCTTACCGCGTTCCAATCGCAAGATTGGCAGCGGCTAGAGCGGGGTTGTAAAAAGCTTCCCGCTGGTTGAGCGGAGTCGAAACCAAGGGAAGCGAACTCTGAGTTTTTCTTATCCTTGGTTTCGACTTCGCTCAACCAGCGGAATAATTCAAGTAAAGTAAATATTAAATGAGCTCTAAAACATTATTTCATTACACAACTTTTGAAGGCTTGAAAGGAATTTTAGAGGAGAATTGTTTCAGAGCTACTGATGCTTATACAACTAACGATTCTCAAGAGATAGTTCATGGAATTGATCTGATTAAACATTACTTAGACAAGAGTGGAGAGAACGAAGTTATTAAAGAAAAAGTAAGAGGATTTATTGATTATCTAATTGGCAAAGAAAGGTCTGATAAGCTTGCAAGTGGCGTCTTCTTAACTTGTTTTAGTTCTTGTGATGATGCAGATCCAGATCGAGATAAAGTTTCTAATAATGGACTTCTAAGTCAGTGGCGTGGTTACGGCTTTAAGCAAGGTTACGCGTTGAAATTTGATTCTGACTTATTGCTGAAAGATTTTGTGGATGAACGCAGGGAAGATAAGAAGGATGCAGCTCATTCATCTGGCGATGTTGTTTACCGCAATAGGAAAGATTTTTTGGATGATGAGGATAACAAAAAGTCTTTTGACGAGATAAACAAATCAATCAGACAGCTTGAGACAAATCCGAGTGGGTTCAGTGGAAGTCGGGAAGAGCAAGAATTATTCGAATCAATTTTGAAAATATGTTTTCATAATAAACATAAAGGTTTTTGTGAAGAGAGAGAATATAGGGTGGTTAAAGCAACATGGGAAAACAAAGAAAGTATAAAAAAATACGATGTATTTTTCTACGAAGGTTGCGGTGGTTTAGTGAGAAGTTATGTGAAAATCTTGGAAGGTAAGCCAAGGATGGCATTAAAGGAGATTATAGTTGGGCCATCTCCCAATAAAGAGAGAAACAAGATTCAGATCGAAAGTTTTTTGAAACAAATTGGTTCTGAAATTCCCTCTGATGTTAAGGTTGAAATTTCTGCCACTCCGTTTGTTTAACCTCAAGGTAATCCAAGGACTGAGTAGCTAATTCAGGGGCCGGCATACCAATTGCAACACTCGATCCCTTCCCGCTGGTTGAGCGGAGTCGAAACCAAGGGAAGGGCCTCGGGGGCTTCTTATCCTTGGTTTCGACTTCGCTCAACCAGCGGATAAGAAAGACAACCAGCGGATAAGAAAGTCAAGCGGCGGATAAGAAAGTAAACATCACACCAATCAAACCCACACTCACATGCCACACATGTATATTCTCGAATGTGCAGACAAATCATTTTACGTTGGAAGCACTATTGATCTCGAGCGCAGGTTGTGGGAGCATCAAAACAGGCTCGGGGCGAAATATACTCAAAGACGGTTGTCGGTGAAGATGGTTTTTGCGCAGGAATTTGAGCGAGTTGATGAGGCTTATTTTTTTGAAAAACAGGTTCAGGGTTGGAATAGGAAAAAGAGAATTGCCCTAATAAATCGTGATCTTGATGCCTTGAAGGAATTGGCAAAATGTCGCAATGAAACCAATCACAAGACAGAATAAAAAAACCCGAATTTCTACGATACGTAATTTATGATTTACTTGATGAAGCTTCTGAAATCAGCGATAAGAATGATTAAAAACTAAGAAGGAGCTTTGCGAATTTGGATTAGAATGGAGCAAAAAGATGCGGTTAATTCAACTCTTAATAATTCTAACTAAAGAGCCCTGCGCTTAAAGAACCAAACAGAGAAGAATAGCGTCACGCAAGATATCAGCAGCAGCATTGAAAAATTATATTTTAGCAAATCGAAGCTCGCGCCTTTATTAAAAATCATCTGAGTGATTGTAACAAAATGATGAATTGGGTTAATGTAATCAGACAAAATTTGTAGCCATTCAGGCATGTTAAGAAATGGCGAAGAGAAGCCAGAAGTTAGAATTATTGGCATTAGAAAAAAGAACGATCCAAGAGTCGCTTGTTGCTGATTGCTTGATATTGAAGAGATGAAAAGGCCAATTCCAACTATCGAAACCAGGTAAAGAAATATGCCAAGAAGCATAAAAATCACGTTGCCCTGGAAGGGAATTATTCGCGAGATGAGGAAAAATATTAGCACGCCTTGCGTCATTCCAATCAGCAGATTAGCGCCTATTTTTCCCAAGATTATTTCAAGCGGGCTCAGCGGCGAAACGATAAGTTGATCGAAAGTGCCAAGCTCTCTTTCTCTGGCGATCGAAAGCGAGGCAACGCCAAGAATTGAAGTGGAAAGAATCAAGCTCATTAGCGACGGAATAATGAACCACTTGTAATTGAGATTTGAGTTAAACCAGTTGCGATTATTGACCTCGCTTCGAATTGCTTCCTGATTGATTTCATGAATCTTGAATTCGGTTTTGCGAGTGATTGATCGCTGAATAATTTCCTGCAAATAACCAGACAC
>CAIQBQ010000128.1 GCA_903870105.1 uncultured Alphaproteobacteria bacterium
CCTTTGCACGAACCAACGGTAAGCATCATTTCCATGTCGTAAGTGGTGCGCTGATTCAATCGTTGCGCTTCAACAAGCTTGCCCTGCTCTTCCAAATCTTTGACGCGAATCGCCAGATCATTTTTAATATTAAAGATCGAAGCTCGCAGAGTTTCGGCCGGAGTTACGTAGTGCGAAGAAGGGTAAAGCGCGATTGAATCAAGCTTACGAAAAGTCTCGCCCGTGAGCGGATCAAACTCGGTAATTTCTTCAATCTCGTCACCAAACATCGAGATGCGCCAAGCCCGCTCATCTTCATGCGACGGAAAAACATCCACCGTGTCGCCCTGCACGCGAAAGCTACAGCGCTCGAAGGCGATGTCGTTACGTTCATACTGCAAATCAACGAGGCGCAGCAAAAGTTTTTGCCGATTAATTTCTTCGCTAACCTTCAGCCGCAAAACCATCGTCGAATAAAATTCCGGCGAACCAATGCCGTAAATACAAGAGACTGAAGCGATTACGATTGTGTCGCGACGCTCAAACAATGCGCGCGTTGCAACGTGGCGCAGCCGATCAATTTGTTCGTTAATTGCAGAATCTTTTTCGATGTAAGTGTCGGTGCGCGCAATGTAAGCCTCGGGCTGGTAGTAATCGTAAAATGACACAAAATACCCAATCTCATTCTCCGGAAAAAATTCCTTCATCTCACCGTAAAGTTGTGCCGCAAGAGTCTTGTTATGGGCCATAATCATCGCCGGCCGCTGCGTGCGCTGAATAATATTCGCCATCGTAAAAGTTTTCCCCGAGCCAGTAACGCCAAGCAAAACCTGATCTTTTTTATTTTCCTCAAGACCATGAACAAGCTTGTCAATCGCCTGCGGCTGATCACCAGCGGGGGAGAATGGGGAGTGGAGTTTGAATTTTTGGGACATCTTAAATTTATTTTTGCATCGCAACGTAAGGCGTCAGATCTGTTCTGATCACCATATCCGGAACCTCTAACTCTTCAAGCAAACTAAACGCACCGAGAGCCCCTTTGACTGATCTCTTAGAAATAAGAGGGATCCTGAATTCGCGTTTACCATTACCATCTTTGGCGTTTGGATCATCCCTCATTGGCCTTGAAAGTTCGTTATAAATTATCCTTTCAGACCTTTTGTTCCCTTTGAAATTCGTAACAAAACAACCTTTGCGCCATTTAATATTCCTTAGATTGATCAACTTATTATTCGCGGGATCAAAGCCATATCCCAGAATGTAAATCGTATCCCAAGGCTTGTTATGAAATAAGTCTGTAATCACTTTTTTTATCTCCGATCTCTCGTGCCCAATTACACAAATATCGTTCAGCAATTCAATAACAAACTGTCGCTCGTTTTTCTTCTTCTCTATCTGTTCCAAAATTTCTTCTACCAAGCACGAAACCCTTGATGTCAGCATATCTGGATCCTTGGATAGAATAGTTGTCATATCAAAATATCTAGCTTCTGTTTTACTAAAATCTTTAAATTCCAAATTTTTGCATTTGCTGTAATCACCCCCATTTACAACCTCTCTCCAATCACCAATCCGCCCGTAAACATGTGTAATTATTTTTTCTGCAATAATCTTAAGCGCCTGCTTTTTCTTCGTCTTTCCACGAAAATTATCTTGGATTCTTCTCCACAAAAACAGCTCGAGAGAAATATCGTAGTTGAAGGTGACTATCCTGAAAATTGCACTTTCTAGCTTCTTAATTTTGTCCGCATCAGTGGAACAATTACGCAATTCCAATTCGATCAACTGCCAAATAGAGAAGTACCAATTGTTTTTAAATCGGTCCGAAAAGGCTTCGCTGTAAGTTGTGCAAACTCGTAAAATTGAAACTATCAGGGCCTTTAAAATGAGCTTTTCTTCCGGAGAATTAATCCCAGAAATGTAGGCGTCGATGCTGCTTGGATTGGCTGAAATTAGTTTTTTTAATGCAGGTCTGATCCTTTCAGAAGAGAGAACGTATTGATAATGACGCGATCGCTCTCCTGGCTGGTTATTGGGAACCCGCTCTCTTGCCGATAAAATCTTCTCTGCAATCTCCACAAATTGGACTCCCGTCGGGTAAAGCCCACAATCAACCGATGCGCCAGCTCCTAAAATTATCAATCTAATCATCTGTGGTCGGTCAAAAAACATGGAGCGGGTGAAGGGAATCGAACCCTCACGGCCAGCTTGGAAGGCTGGAACTCTACCGTTGAGCTACACCCGCATTTTTGTTTGTGGTGGAGAGGGCTGGATTTGAACCAGCGAACGCTTGCGCGGACAGATTTACAGTCTGTTGCCATTGACCACTCGGCCACCTCTCCCCATCACTTACCCCCAAGAAAACAAGGGCGCGTCTTTCTATTTAGCGGGTGCAAATTTTGCAACCCGGATTCTTTTTTAATGTAACTTTGCGGAAGTTATTTTGAAGAAAGTCAGAGAGAAGAATTTTGCCAACAAGACTCTCGCCGATGCCGAGAATTTCGTTAATTAACGTGGTGGCTTGAATTGCGCCGATTGTTCCTGCAACTGATCCTAGGATTCCTCTTTCTGACATTGGCAAAGAGAAATTTTCATCAAGAATATTTGGGTTAAAGCAGGAGTAGCATGGGTTGTTTTTTTGGTAGGATTTAAATGTAGAGACCTGTCCTAAAAAACCTTTTACCGCGGCGAAGATCAGCGGTTTTTTTTGTTCGTGGCAGATTTCATTAATTAAAAAACGCGTCGGAAAATTGTCGGTGGCATCTAAAATAAAATCGTAATCGGGGCAAATTTTTCTAAGGCTTTCGCGAGTAGCGCGTTCGGGGAAAATTTTTAAATTGATGTCAGGGCTTAAGTCAGAAATTTTTTCTTGCGCGCTGATAACTTTTTTTTGTCCGAGATTTTTTTCGTTGTGAATAACTTGGCGCTGTAGGTTTGAAAGCTCAACGATGTCGTCATCAACCACGCCAATATTTCCGACTCCCGCCGCAGAAAGATAAAGCAGAACTGGCGAGCCAAGACCGCCAGCGCCAATTACTAAAACCTTTGCGCGCAGTAATTTCTCCTGGCCAAGTTCACCAATTTCAGGAAGAATTAAATTGCGCAGGTAGCGCTGTTTTTGTGTGTCGGTTAGCATCAGAATTTATTAAATTTTTCCTAGATCCCCACCTTCGCGGGGATGACGTTGGAAGTGAAATGCAAAACTAGTCGCGTCATTCTCGCGAAGGCGGGGATCCAGGAAAGTTATCACTTTTCCATAGTTATCATTTTTCCATTCGCAAAATTTTTGAATTTTACACTCGTCGCATTTCGGTTTATCAGAAATTATTAAAGTTTTTCCGGATCTGCGCCTTCGTGGGAATGACGTTGGAAGTGAAGTGCAAAACTAGTCGCGTCATCCTCGCGAAGGCGGGGATCCAGGAAAGTTATCATTTTTCCATTCGCAAAATTTTTGAATTTTACACTCTTAGCATTTCGGTTTATCAGAAATTATTAAAGTTTTTCCAGATCTGCGCCTTCGCGGGGATGACGTTGGAAGTGAAATGCAAAACTAGTCGCGTCATCCTCGCGAAGGCGGGGATCCAGGAAAGTTATCACTTTTCCATTCGCAAAATTTTTGAATTTTACACTCGTCGCATTTCGGTTTACGCGCCTGGCAAACATAACGCCCATGAAGAATCATCCAGTGGTGCGCATGACTTTGCCACTTTTTTGGAATCACTTTTAATAAATAAATTTCAGTTTTTTCAGGCGTATTTTCTTTGACGAAACCGAGGCGATTAGCAACGCGAAAAACGTGAGTATCAACTGCAATTGTTGGATGTCCAAATGTACA
>CAIQBQ010000129.1 GCA_903870105.1 uncultured Alphaproteobacteria bacterium
GACAATTTGCACCGCAAATTGGACGCGTGAGCGCAGCGGTAGCGCCCCGCAGGGGCGAGGAAAAGCGCTAAGAGCTTTTCCGAGTCACAATAAGCTTAATTTTTCTTAATGAGCGCAGCGAGTTTAGAAAAATCTTGCGTTTGCAAGCGCGAATGCGCGCCATCCCTTCCTCTCTCCCATTCGTTTTCTCTAAAGCCAACGAAATCTAGATCGTTTCTATTGGGCTATACCCCCGATCTAAAGCGCCGACTCATCGAACACAACTCCGGCAAATCAATCTTCACCAAAAATTTCTTCCTTAGAAAATTAAAAATTACATCGCCTTTGAAGACAAATTCAATGCCGCAAGGCGAGCTTTGGGGCATAAAACGATTGATACCGCTCTGAGCAGTTATGGTGAATTGTCTTTTGAGGAGCAGAAAGTAATTATTGGAAGCATAAAAATCGAAGCCATCAATCAATAAAATAAAATGAACACACTATCACAAATCCTCAAAGACTCCAGCTACAAACTCTCTCAATTCAGTGAGTCAAAAATCACAGCTCTAGAAAGCCGAATTACAATCAAAGAAGGCAAAGATAAACCTACTCATTACATCATCTGCTTAATCCGCAAAAAAGAAATCAGACTTACTCCCGAAGAAGCAATTCGTCAGCTCTATTTGATGCACCTAACCCAAGATTTGGGCTATCCAACAACCCGCATCGAACTCGAATATTCCGTCACTTTCGGAGTTGAAAAAAAGCGTGCTGATATTTGCATCTTTGATAAAGACAAGCCAACCACTCCCTACATTCTGGTCGAGTTAAAAAAGCCAAAATTGAAAGACGGCAAAGAGCAGCTCAAAAGCTATTGCAACGCCACAGGTGCGCCAATTGGCGTTTGGAGCAATGGTGAATCAATCTCATTTTACCATCGCAAAGATCCAAATTACTTTGAAGATATTCCAACAATTCCAAGTGCAACTGAGAAGCTTTCGGACGTTCTCTCCGAACGCTGGACGATTGCTGATCTGATAAAAAATGACAAACTAGTAAATCAAAAAAAGTCTCTAAAAGACCTAATTCTTGAAATGGAAGATGAGGTTCTAGCCAATGCTGGCGTGGATGTATTCGAAGAGCTTTTCAAACTAATCTTCACCAAACTCTACGATGAAATGGAGAGTGGGCGCGACAAAAAGCGTCACCTAATTTTCAAAAATTACGGCGACACCGAAACCGAGCTGAAAGCCAAAATTCAAGATTTGTTCGACAAAGCGCGCGGCAAGTGGGAAGGAATTTTTAGTGATGACGCAAAACTTCAATTAACCCCAAGCCATTTAGCGGTTTGTGTTGCGTCGCTTGAAGGCGTGAAGCTTTTTAACTCGAATCTTGATGTAGTTGATGAAGCTTTTGAATATCTAATCAACAAATCCAGCAAAGGTGAAAAAGGGCAATATTTTACACCACGCTACGTGATCGACATGTGCGTAAAGATGCTTAATCCACAAGAGCACGAAACATTAATCGACACCGCTTCAGGTTCTTGCGGCTTCCCTGTTCACGGCATTTTTCATGTTTGGGAAAAAATTATGAAGGAAGAAGGCTTGAGCAAAAGCCATCTTTTTACCACAGAAGTCAAACCACCGCGTTGCATTGATTACGTTCAAAATAAAGTTTTCGCGATTGATTTTGATGAGAAGGCAGTGCGCGTTGGCAGAACTCTAAACCTGATTGCTGGAGATGGTCAAACCAACGTGCTTTATCTTAACACTTTGGATTACGAACGCTGGGATGAAAAAACCAAAGATGAGGATTGGGCAGATATTTATTCCGAAGGTTGGAAAAAGTTAAAAAAACTTCGCCTTCAAAAAGACAGTAACCGCGATTTTGGCTTCGATGTTTTGATGGCAAATCCACCTTTCGCAGGCGAGATCAAAGAGACGCGCATCCTTGCCAAATATGAACTCGGCAAAAAAGAAAACGGCAAATATCAATCGAATGTTGGCCGCGATATTCTATTCATTGAGAGAAATTTAAATTTTCTAAAATCTGGTGGACGCATGGCCGTTGTACTTCCACAAGGCCGCTTCAATAATTCATCCGATAAACAAATTCGTGAATTTATCGCGCAACATTGCCGTATTTTAGGCGTCGTAGGTCTTCACGGAAACGTTTTCAAACCTCACACCGGAACAAAAACTAGCGTGCTTTTAGTGCAAAAATGGGATGAAAAACTTTGTCCAAAAGTAGATGACTACCCGATATTTTTTGCGACCATGCAAGAACCAAGCAAAGACAATTCGGGCGACAAAATTTTTGTAAAAACAAAAGATGGCTCACCCCTGCTCGACACTCACGAGCATCTGATCGTCAAACACGACCTCTTCAATCACGATGGCCTAACCAAAGACGGCATCGCCGAAGCCTTCATCGAATTTGCCAAAAAGGAGAAGCTAAGTTTTTTTCTCTAAGCCCTTTTAATGAAGCCAAATACAAGGCTTTGTTGGAAGGGCTAGAAATAAGCGAGGTTATGTTGAGTGAAACAAAAACTGATAATGAAAAGTTCAGGTTAGATGATGAATTTTTTCAAAAGGGCTACCTAAAAGCTTACTTGGACATCAAATCAAAACCAAGTTCCAAGGTGGGTGAAGTGATTGATATTTTAACTGACTATCATGCAAATGGAAGCTACGAAAATCTCAATAATCATGTAAAAATTTTGGATCAAGAAGACTATGCTTACATGATTAGAAGCACTGATTTGGAGAAAAGAGATTTTCAAAATGATGTTAAATATGTCTCTAGATCTGCATATGAATTTTTATCAAAAACTAAGCTTTATGGTGGCGAGATTTTGATCAATAAAATTGGCAGTCCCGGTAGAGTTTATCTAATGCCAAGTCTTGATAAGCCGGCGACTTTAGGGATGAATCTCTTCATGATTAGATTAAAAAAAGATTCCACTTTTAATGAGAAGTTTGTTTGGGCTTTTTTTCATAGCTCTCTTGGACAAAAAATTATCTATAGAAAGGTTAATGGAACCGTTCCATTAACAATCGATAAAGAAGCGGTAAAATCTCTCTACCTACCAAAATTATCAAAAGAGCTTCAGGATCTCATTGGTATAAGTGTAGAAAAATCTGAAGGTTGCCTGAAGGAATCAAAGATCACCTACAACAAGGCCGAAGCCTTACTACTCAAATCTCTTGGCTTAGAAAATTTTTCTCCAAGCAACAAAAACACAAACATCAAATCTTTCAAGGATGCCTTCCAAGCCACTGGCAGAATAGATGCTGAATACTACCAGCCGAAATATGATCAACTGATTAAACATCTTAAGAATCATCAAAATGGATTTTTTTATCTTCATGAAATTGCGGAAACTTTGAGGGGAGTTTTTGTATCGGATGAGCTTTACGAGGAATCTGGCAAAGTCCCATACATCAGGGGAGCCGACATCTCAAGCAACAAGTTAGAGAGGGATAAGTTGGTTTATGTCGATTCGTTTTTAGATCAAAACCAAAAGGACAAGTGTTTAGAGGGTGATATCACCTTTTCATTGATTGGATCAGTCGGAACCGCATCAATCGTAACAAAAGATTTTGTGGGAAGCCTAGTTTCAAACAATCTGGGGATAATTCGTTCTAAATGCACATCAGAAATTAACCCTTTGGTTCTACATCTGTTTTTAACTCACAAAAGAGTTGGGTGGGAGTTATTCTCTCAGCAAGAAATGAGAACTGCTCAGCCAAAAATTTCAGACAAAAACATTCACAATTTTCCTATTCCAAAAATTGATCCAAAAACCCAATCCCAAATCTCCTCCCTAATACAAGAAAGCTTCATCCTAAAATCCAAAAGCGAAAAACTCCTCGAGGTTGCTAAACAAGGGATTGAAATGGCGATTGAAGAATCGGAAGAGGCGGCAATAAAATTCATCAATCACAATAATTTAAGCCGCTAAACAAATGCCGAAAATCCACCAAGAAAAACAAGAAAACTCGCAAATCCTTCTCTATCAAAGCATCGACGGAAAAATTAGGCTCGATGTGGAATTGCAGCAAGAAACTGTTTGGCTTAATCAAGAGCAAATGGCGGCTTTGTTTGGTAAGGCTCGAAGCACAATAGCTGAACATATTCAAAACATTTTTAAAGAAGGTGAGCTTGAAGAAAATGTGGTTTGTCGGGATTTCCGACAAACCACTTCGCACGGCGCTATCAAAGGCAAAACGCAAGAGGGTGACGTTAAATATTACAATCTCGATGTTGTAATTTCCGTTGGCTATCGCGTTAAATCAAAACAAGGCACGCAGTTTCGCATTTGGGCAACCAATCGCTTAAAAGAATATATTATCAAAGGTTTTACCTTAAATGATGAGAGATTTAAGGCTGGCAAGTCGATGAATTATTTTGATGAGCTGCAAGAAAGAATCCGCGAAATTAGGCTTTCTGAGCGGTTTTTTTATCAAAAAATTAAAGACATCTACAAAACCAGCATTGATTACAACGCAAAAGATGAGGGGACAATTGAGTTTTTTCAAATTGTGCAAAACAAGCTTTTATGGGCGATAAGCAAGCAAACTGCGGCCGAGCTGGTTTATGAAAGGTCGGATGGCAATTTGCCTTTTATGGGAATGAAATCTTGCGACAAAAAAACTGAAAAATTGATCACCAAAAAAGATTCTGAAATTGGTAAAAATTATTTAAACGAAGACGAAATAAAGCTGCTTGGACTTTTGATTGAGCAATATTTGGCATTTGCCGAGACAATGGCCAACCAAAGAATTGCAATGTATATGAAAGACTGGATTGAAAGGCTTGATGCAATTTTACAACTGAATGGCAGAGAAATTTTAAAACACGCAGGGAAAATAAGTCACAAAACTGCCGTTAAAAAATCAGGAAATGAATATCAAAAATTCAAAGAGCTGCAAAAAGAAAACGAAAGAGTGTCAAGCTTGAAAGAACTTGAGATGGATATTCAGAATATAAACCAACCCCTCAATTCACCAAAGCGTGCAAATCAGAAGTATCATTAAGGCAGATTTGGTTATTTCGAGAATGAGCAAACTCGGACTAAAAACAAAACTTCGGGGGTATATAAGCTTAATTTTTCTTAATGAACGAAGTTAATTTAGAAAAATCTTGCGTTTACAAGCGTGATTGAGTGATTGCTGTAAATTCCATTCCAACTTTAGGTGGTTGTTTTCATCTTCTTTTAAACGTTGGAATTCTTTGACTAAGTAAAGTTTGAATTCCGCAGAA
>CAIQBQ010000130.1 GCA_903870105.1 uncultured Alphaproteobacteria bacterium
ACGTTCTCACACCCGGACGTTACGTTGGCGCAGAAGAAGTCGAGGATGACGACGACGCCTTTGCTGATAAAATGCAAACTCTCACCGAAAAGTTAGGTGAACAAATGGCGAAAGGCGCTGAACTCGATTCGTTAATTCGCTTGAAGTTGGGCAGTTTGGGTTATGAGTTTTAAATAACGGGGAAATACGATGCACTATCTCAATGTTGACCATCTCCGCCGCTGTATGAGAACGCTTAATTCGTCATTGGTGCTTTATCGCGCCGCTGAAGACGACATCGAACAGGAAGTTTTTCGTAATGCCATCATCAAAGGGTATGAACTAACGCAAGAAACCGCGTTTAAATTGCTCAAAAAAGCCCTCAAACATTTTGGGCATGGTGGTCAGAAACTAGAATCTATGATTGTGAAAGAAGCGCTGCGCCTTGCCGCTACGCATGATTTAATGACCCTTGATGAAGTGAGCCGCTGGTTTGCTTACCGTGACAATCGCAACAACACCGCGCATGATTACGGCGAGAAATTCGCAGATGAAACTTTAATATTGATTCCACAATTCTTGGTGGACATTGAAACGCTCGCCAATGTGTTAGAACGCAAACTCGGCAAAGAGGCGCAAAATGTCAGCGACTAATTCTCCGCTTTTTTTACCTGAAACCTACTTGAAAATGGTGCAAGATATTTTGCAAGCCCATCTACCCAATGCCGACGTGTGGGCGTATGGTAGCCGCGTGAATGGCGATCATTACGACGCCAGCGACCTCGATTTGGTGGCGCGTCAAAGCGATGATTTATCGCGTGGGCAAGCCAATTTGAATGAAACAAAAGAGGCTTTTGTTGAAAGTAATATCCCCATTATTGTGCAGATTGTTGATTGGGCGCGGATTCCTGAATCCTTCCATGCGGAGATTTTAAGTAATTATGCGGTTTTGCAAAAAGGAAAAGGACAAAACAATGAAACCTGATGATTTGATTTTTACGCATTTTTATTAACAGAAGGAAAATTTATGACTATTGATTTTTCATCCTTAGGCGATGCAATTACTCAGTTAGAAACAAGTATCGAATTTTCAACTTCTGAAATGGCAAAAAATGACTGTAAATTGTTTGAGCAATTTCGTAATTCTGTTATTCAGTGTTTTGAATTCACTTATGAATTAAGTCATAAAATGCTCGCTCGCTATCTTGAAGAAACCGCTGCCAGCACAGAAGAAATTGATTTGAGTACATTTCAAAACATTATTCGTATTGGCAATCAAAAAGGCTTACTTCGTTCTGACTGGACAGAATGGCGTGATTACCGCCAAGCTCGAACGAATAGCTCTCACACCTACAATCGCAGTAAAGCCGAAGCGGTGTACGAAATTTCTTTTGATTTTTTAGAAGAAGCGAAATATCTTTATCAGCAACTGCTCAACAAAAGTCAAAAAAATGAAAATCCTTAACTTAAAAGCCCAAGATTTTGATGAGGTTTGCCATATTTTAAAAAAATATGCAGGTGACTATTGTGTTTGGGCTTTTGGTTCACGAGTAAAAGGAAACGCTAAAACCTACTCGGATTTAGATTTGGCAATTATGACTAAACAGCCTTTGTCGCTCTCAGAAATGGCACAACTTACAGAAGCATTTGATGAATCTAATTTGCCTATTCGTGTTGATATAGTTGATTGGGCTGCAACCAATGAAGCGTTCCAAAAAATTATCGAGAAGGACAAAGTAGTTATTCAAAAAGGTGCTGGGGTATGAGTTTTAAGAAATTAACAGGAGATTGAAATGCTACAAACCTACGAAGCCGTGTTACAACCGGATGGTCATCTTCAGTTTTTAGAACCGCCCCAACAAGTTAAAAAAGCTCGGCGCGTTTTAGTTACTTTTACAGAGGAATCCGACGAC
>CAIQBQ010000131.1 GCA_903870105.1 uncultured Alphaproteobacteria bacterium
GGTATGACATATCTTTACAGGTTGAAAGAAGAAATAATGCCACTCAAACCACTGAAGCCAATCGTCCAATTTACACAGAAAATGATATTAATGGTTTACCAACCTTAAAATTTACCGCTACATCATCGCAATTCCTAAATTTGCCAGATGGAACAATTCCATATAATAATTCACCCTACACAATGTTTGTTGTCGCAAAAGCTGATAGAGCATGTGGTGCTCCTGTAAGTGATTGTGGATTACTTGGTGGTGGAACTGAGATTTCAAACCAATATAACGGTTTGCGTTATGACCTTGCAAACGCTGGACAAGATAAAGCTGGTTTTCAGAGTCAATGGTATTCATTGGATGCACCTACGGTGTCATATGAATTACCCGTAACCTCACCTCATATTGTCGTAAATTATTACAATCAAAAGGCCAGACGTATTATTTTTAATGGCTTAGAGCAAGCCATGAGTCCTGGAGCGACTTTGTATATTAACAACAAAGCAACTGCTGTAAATAATTATATTGGACGCTTCACGGGTGGCGCAAAACTTACTGGATCAATAGCAGAAATAATAATCTTCGATCGCGCTCTTATGGCAGAAGAAATAGATTCAATTGAATCTTATCTAAGTAAAAAATGGGGAATAAAAATTTCATAGAAATAATTAATTAGAATAATTTATGAGTGGGCTAGAAATTTCTAGCTAGGGGGTGCTTTTAAATTAACCCCCAACTTCACTCTAAATCCCAATCTTTTGATTTATCTGCGTTCAAAAGAAATTAGATTTGCGACCCCTTTTTTTAAGTAAAAATCTAAACATGCCGCGTCTAGCATTAGCATTAATTCTTTTTCTTTCTTCTTGTCTTTTCTCGAAGCAAGTTTCGATTACCGGTAAGGGTGATGTTCGTCTTACGCAGGTTGATTTTTCGCAGCTGAATAATTGGGAAAATGATGATCATAAAAAAGCGTTGCAGGCTTTGATTCATTCATGCAACAAATTTGCCAAAATGCCGCAGAAGCGCCTGATTGGAGGGCAAATCGGGGATATTAAAGTCGGAGATTTTCGCGACGTATGTGATATTGCTGATCTTGTTAAGAGCATGAGCAACAGCCAAACTAAGAATTTTTTTGAGAATTGGTTTCGACCTTTTGCTGTTGAAACTCGTATGGGCAGAAGTTCGGGATTATTCACCGGATATTACGAAGCCTCACTTAATGGCAGCAGAGTTAAGACCGAAAAATACAAATATCCTCTCTACGGCAAGCCACGAGATTTAACTTCTGAGCCTTATCTAAGTCGCGCTGAGATCGAAGCCGGAGCTTTGAATGGCAAGGGCTTAGAAATTCTTTACGTCGATAATAAAACCGACCTTTTCTTCATGCATATTCAAGGATCTGGACGAGTTAAGTTGTCTGATGGTGCGGAAGTTCGCGTTGCTTTTGCGGCACGTAACAATCAACCATTCAGTGGAATTTCAAATTATCTGGTTGATCAAGGATATCTAAATCGCAGTCAGTTGAACTCCGAATCTGTACGTAATTGGCTGAAAAATAATCCGGACAAAGCAGACGAAGCTATGAATATCAACGCCGCTTACATCTTCTTCAAAATCACTGAAGGTGAATATGTTGTTGGAGGTCAGGGCGTGCCACTTACTGCGGAGCGTTCTCTTGCTGTTGACAGTGAAATTATTCCTTACGGTATGCCACTTTGGCTTGAAACAAATTTGAAGAAAAAAGACGGATCAAAAGAGGAGTATAATCGTCTCTTCATTGCTCAGGATACTGGCTCGGCAATTAAAGGAACAATTCGCGGCGACATATTTTTTGGTTACGGCCCAAGGGCGGAAGAGCTTGCTTCTTACACTTCTGTACAAGGCCGTTATTTTATTTTGCTGCCGGTGAATGTGATTGAGAGATTGAGACAGTAGTTTACTTCGCAGATACCCCTTTTTTTTGGCTTATGTCAGGAATGAAGCTGCAATCAATTACCTAGACATTCTTGTGCAAGCGAGGATCAAGAAAATCTCGAATAAAATTCTCATCTTTTCGAAACTCATCTTCAGCCTCTTCTAAACTTTGACAAAGATTTTTTAGCTGAAATTTTTCTTCAAAAGCATTGCCAAAAGTTGGCATGAATTCTTCGTTAGATTTTTTACTTAAAGCCAAAAGTAATGCGCTAATACAAAGCCACGGATTAGCGTCAGCACAGGCTATTCGATATTCTAATCTTTTCCCACTCTCTGTTTTTTTAATCCGAATTGCGCAGGTACGATTGTTATTTCCAAAGCTTAAATTTACCGGTGCAGGAAACTTTCCTTTTTGAAAAATTTTACGATTTAACTCGCGCGAAAAGCGTAAGTAATCTTCTTTTCTCGGTGCAAAAAAAATCAGCATTTGGTTGGTGAAGCCAAGCAGAGAATTAATCGAATTTTGCAGGATTTTTTCGTCAGTTGCGAAAACATTTTTATCATCTGAATCATGCAGTGAGATGTTGAACTGCAAGGCGCTACCACAATCATCAAGAAATGGCTGAGCAGCAAAAGAGGCGATTAAATTTTTTTCTGCAGCAAGATTTTTTATGAATGTTTTTTTCTCCTCGAGCTCAATGCAAAGAGCTTCTAAATCAGCGGTAAAATCAGTTTTAATTTCAATCTGTGTGGCTCCGCGCTCTTTTTCGACTTGCCAATTTTTCTGCTGTAATTCGGCGATAAAATTTAGAACTTCATCCGCACTCGCTCCAAGCAAAAAAAATTCTAACTCACATCCAATTTTTGGAACTAGTGAGCTGGAATTGCAAAAATATTCCCAAGAATTTTTTAAAATTTTGCCGTTGATCATGTCGCGATCATTCACTCTCTAAAATAAAAAAATCATTGCCGTCATGATGTAGTAAAAAATTTGCAACATTGCGACCTAGATTCTTTGTAAGAAATAGTCTTAGCCATAAACAACAATGGAGAGCCTGTCTAGATATTAGTCTTGGCGAAGACTGATAGTGAAGATGATGGAATTTCTGTACAAAGTAATGACAGCAGAGCTAGTTCGTAATGTTTTTGTAGCGAGAGATTTAGGTAAATTTATGAAGGAAAAAATTTCGAACAGGAAAATTTTTGCTTTAAAATTTCTTCTTGTCTTTACGCCTTAAGCATTCTTTTTGATCCACTCAATTAAAGCCGGCTTAGGGAGAGAGCCAACTTTAGTGTCGACGACTTTGCCATCTTTAAAAAGAATTAATGTTGGTATGCCTCGCACCATATGTTTAGAAGGCACTTCAGGATTTTCGTCAACATTGCATTTGAAGACTTCAATTTTTCCGGCAAAATCTTTCGCAACTTCGTCAACAATCGGAGAAAGTTGGCGGCATGGGCCACACCAAGGTGCCCAAAAATCTACGAGTACGGGAAGTTTTGAATCAAGGACGTCTTGGGTAAAAGAATTGTCAGATGTTTCTTTGGTCATGTTTAACTTTTTTAAGTTGAAATTATTTTTAGAAAAATACGTACGCTGTGTAATTAGCAAATTTTTTATCAGGTAAAATAATCACCATCTCATTATTTACAGCCTGCCTCATAATGACGAGTTCGAATGGGTCGGAGTGAATTTTGAAAGTTGAGATATCTTCTCGATGTCTTCTGAATTTAGATTTAGCAAATCAACTCCACTATCAGTTCTGAATTTTTTGAAGTAGTGAATAATTTGCTGCGATAAGTCGAGAATCTTGTTTTTGAAATGCTTCACCGATATTTACAGAAAAGCAATTTAAGAAAAAAATTGATGGCTTGACCATCAAGCTGGTCAATACCTGAGTCAAGAATTTAGTCAAAATGAAAAATCATCCACTCGCCGATCTAATTCGTCCCGAAAGTTTGTCTGAGTTGATTGGGCAAGATCATCTTTTTAGTCAAGATGGAGATGGTTCAGGAATTTTGTCGCTGATTATGGAGAGTAAAAATATTCCCTCACTTATTCTTTGGGGGCCGCCGGGAGTCGGAAAAACTACGATTGCAAAATCTTTGGCAAAAATTTCTAACGCAGAATTTGTTGCGCTTTCAGCGATTAATTCTGGTGTGGCAGAGGTAAGGAAGGTGATCGAAAGCGCTGGTCGAAAATCAATCGACGCCTCATTTCACCCTCTTTTTCAAAAAGAGCTGCTTCCTTTAAAAAATTGTGAGGAGAAGCTAAAAGAAAAGAGAAGCGAGGAACGGGGATTTTCGTCAATCATTCTAATGATTGACGAAATCCATCATTTCAACAAAACGCAGCAAGATCTTTTTCTTCCTGCAATCGAAGATGGCACGATCATTTTGATTGGAACAACAACAGAAAATCCTTCATTCCATCTTAACGCCGCATTACTTTCGCGCTGCAAAGTTGTGACACTGAAAATGCTCGATGAAGTAGCGCTTACAAAAATTATTGAGCGCGCAGAAAAGGTTTTAAAAAAGAAATTGCTACTAACTGATGATGGGCGTAAAGCCTTAGTTTCTCTCGCTTGCGGTGATGCGCGTTATTTGTTGAATAGTTGTGAAATTTTATTTTCACTTGAGACGAAAGAAAAAATTTCTGCCGAAAAATTACTAAAAATAATTTCCAAACGCTCGGCGCATTTTGATAAAAAAGGTGATTTTCATTTTAATTTAATCAGCGCCTTTCACAAATCTCTGCGCGGTTCTGATGTTGATGCGGCCCTATATTACCTGGCGCGAATGCTGGAAGCGAAAGAAGATATTTACTACATTTTGCGTCGTCTTGCTCGTTTCGCGACAGAAGATATCGGTCTCGCTGATCCGAATGCTCTCTTGCAAGTAATGGCCGCAAAAGAAAATTATGATTTTTTGGGAAGTCCTGAAGGTGATTACGCCTTATCTCATGCGACCATTTATTGTGCCACCGCACCAAAATCGAATGCTTCTTACTTAGCCCATAAAGCATCAATCAGCGCCGCTTCACGCACATCGCAAATTTCTCCGCCAAAGAACATTCTAAATGCGCCGACTAAAATGATGAAAGAACAAGGCTTTGGCGACGGCTATATTTACGATCACGATACGTTAAATTGCTTTTCCGGCCAGGAATTTTTCCCAGAAGAATTAGGTCGTCAAAAATTTTATGAACCAAACGAAAGAGGATTTGAGCGAGATCTTCAGAAGCGTCTTAAATATTGGGAAGAGTTGCGGAAAAAATTAAATCTATGATTGCGATCGAGAGATAGTGGCAAAGAGTTTATGCATCGATCTTGGCGCCTTTGAAAATTAGAAAATCATGTGTGAGATCAAGATTGACAGGCCTTATCTGAATAAAAGGGCCAAGATTACGATCCTAAAACCCAATCAGAAATTAACCTATTTTCTCAAAGAATTAATCATCTCATTTTCACATCAGATTTAGACTAAGCAGAATTTGTATCTGATGTTAGAGGATTATTTATTCATCAGTTTATAAGTAATCGAATCGTGCAGCGCCCTGAAGGAGGCATCAACTATGTTTTCGGAGACGCCGATTGTGGACCATTTTTTTCCGGTCTCGTCAGAGGATTCAATTTGAACGCGGGTAAGGGCTTTTGTTCCTGCGGCCGGTGTCAAAATTCTAACTTTGTAATCCGTCAGTCTCACATTTTTTAAACTTGGATATTTGCGGGCGAGACTTTTACGCAATGCTTTGTCGAGGGCATTGACGGGCCCATTTCCTTCGGCGACAGACATTGTAATTTTGTTGCCGACACGAATTTTGATTGTTGCTTCTGACGGTTTGTTTTGTTCGTCGAGTACGCGAAATGAAATCAAATCGAAAAAATTTGGAACAGTGCTGAGAGATTTTTTGGCTAGGATTTCGAAGCTCGCATCTGCTGAGTCGTAAGCGTAACCTTGAGCTTCGAGCTCCTTAACTTGATTGACTAAAGCAGAAATTTGACTCGGTTTAATTTCTTCGCGCAGCTCAATATCAATTTCTTTTAGACGTGAAATTATGTTGGAACGACCAGCTTGGTCTGAGATCATTATTTGACGATGATTTCCAACTTTTTCTGGCGCAACATGTTCGTAGCATTGCGGATTTTTTTCGACGGCAGAGACATGAAGCCCACCTTTGTGCGCAAAGGCGTAGAGACCAACATAAGGTGCGAATTTGTCAGTCTCTTTATTTAAAATATCATCGAGAAAATGAGAAACTTTGCTGAGATTTTTTAAGTGTTTTTCGTCAATGCCAATGTCGAATCCGAGCTTAAAAACTAAGGTTGGAATGAGAGTGATTAAGTTTGCATTTCCGCAACGTTCGCCGAGTCCGTTAATAGTTCCTTGAATTTGTCTTGCTCCTGCTTCAACCGCGGCCAGTGAGTTGGCGACTGCGTTGCCAGTGTCGTTGTGACAATGAATTCCAAGATTCTCGCCAGGAACATGCTTTGTAATTTCTTTGACGATCTTGGAAATTTCGTTCGGCAAAGTTCCTCCATTGGTATCGCAAAGCACGATCCATCTAGCCCCAGCTTCGTACGCAGCTTTGATTGTCCGCAGTGCAAATTTTGGATTTGCTTTGTAGCCGTCGAAAAAATGTTCGGCGTCGAACATGGCTTCTTTTTTCTTTTTTACGATTTGTGCAATTGAGTCAGAAATCATTTTCTGATTTTCTTCTTCTGAAATATTTAGTGCATGAGTGAGGTGAAAATCCCAACATTTCCCGACAATGCAAATCGACTTGGTGTTAGCATTAATAAGAGCGCTCAAGCCCTCGTCATTAGAGGCCGAAGCATTGTTGCGACGCGTCATGCCAAAAGCGGTAAATCGTGATTTTTTTAAAATAGGAAGATTAGCAAAAAATTCGTCATCAGTTGGATTTGCACCGGGCCAGCCGCCTTCAATGTAATCGATTCCAAGCATGTCGAGCTTCTTGGCAATCTCAACTTTGTCGCGCACGCTAAAGTTGACGGTGCTAGTTTGCGCCCCGTCGCGGAGGGTTGAGTCGTAAAGGTAAATGCGAGGTTTTTTAGTCATTTAAAATTTTTATAAAGAAGGAATTTCTAAAGCAAAAATATTCCCATTCCTAAAGCCGCAAATCCTGCAGAGGCAAACCAAAAGCGCCTTACCACCATTTGTTCGCTCCAGCCTTTTTTCTCGAAATGGTGGTGAAGAGGGGCCATTAAAAAGATTCTTTTTTTACGCAATTTGTAGGAACCAACTTGTAAAATTACTGAGACAGCTTCGCAGACGAATAAAATCGAAATTACAAAAAAGATAAATTCTTGTTTAACGATGATGGCGATTAGGCCAAGGGCAGAGCCGATTGCTAGACTTCCTACATCTCCCATAAAAATTTTTGCTGGTCGGAAATTGAAGGTTAGAAAGGCAAGAATTGCGCCGATTAAAGCGATGCAGAAGAAAATTAATTCGCCGGAAAATTTGACGTGAGGCACTTTGAAATTGATGGCGAGTTGTGGAGTTGATGAGGCATAAATTAATAAAATTAAACAGCTAAGACTAATGATTGCAGGCACTGAAACTAGACCATCGAGGCCGTCGGTTAAATTTACCGCATTGGAAGTTCCGACGATTACAATATTAACAAAAAATACGTAAAGAATTAGGCCAAGATAAATAAAATGGCCGTTACCAAAAGGCAGGAAGACGCGATTTTTAAAGTGGATTTCGTCGATTGATCCAAGCCATAAAAAGGCAACGCAAATAATCGCGAATTGAATCACGATTTTAATACTGCCGCGTATGCCTTTAGAATTTTTGTAGAGAACTTTTGCTAAATCATCAGCAAGACCAATCGCGGCGAAAGTTAAGAAAACTACGCAGACGACTAGAATATAGCGATTAGAGAAATCAATGAAAAGCAGCGTGGTTGCTAGTGTGGCAAGCACAATAAAAAGCCCGCCCATTGTTGGGGTTTTTTGTTTTGTCTTGAGATGTGTTGCTGGTCCACAGTCACGAATCGGTTGAAATAGTTTCGTATTTTTATGTGCGAAGGCGATGTATTTTTTGATGCTAAAAAATCCAATGATGTAGGATGAAGCCAAGCAAACAAAGGCCTGAAGCCAGAGATTCTGAGAGATTAGATTAGTGAACACTGACTAGATTTTGAATTATGTTTTCCATCTTCATTCCGCGGGAACCCTTGACGTAAAGAATGTCTCCATCTTTAACCAGGTCATGAATAGCAAGACTTGCGCTTGATGAGTCTGGAAAAGTTTGGTATAAATTTTTAGGTAATTTTTTTGCAGCATTGGACATCTTTTCGCCAACCAGCACAGCAAAATCAATATTAAACTCTGACAAAAAAGTTAAAGTTTTTTCGTGGATCTCGGCAGATTTTTCTCCGAGTTCGAGCATATCACCAAGTGCGGCGATAACTCTTTTTTTGCCAAGAGTTTTTTTAAGATTGCTTGCATATTCAAGTCCAGCATGCATCGAGAGCAGACTGGCATTGTAGCTTTCGTCGATGATTACAACACCTTTTGCTTCGGTAATTTTTCCGCGTCCGGTTTTTGACTCTAAATTTTTTAGTGCAGAAATTCCTTTTTCTAAATCATTTCCTAATAAGTCGAGACAAGCGACGACGATGATCGAGTTAAAAATTACTGCCGGATGTTGCGAGTTAATTTGGTAAGAAACTTTTTTGCCGCTCGGTAATTTTGCAGTGACTAGATTGTTGTTTATTTTGCACGGATTTTTTGTCTTCATTCCCGCTTGAGTAGGAATACAGAGGGTTTCGTCATTTACTTCAAGCGCGCTTTCCTTCAGAGCTGCATTCTCGGGGATGATGGCAGTGATTTGGTAATCCGCGCCAGTTTTTTCGCCAAAGGAAAAAGTCTTCAGGCCTTGAGTTTGTTGTTTTAAAAACTCGAAATGCGGATTGTCAAAATTAAGTAACGCAATTTTTTCACCGACTAATCCAGAAAAAATTTCTGCTTTTGCCGCGGCGATTTCTTCTTCGTTTTTGAAGAACTCGATATGAACTGGGCCAACATTGGTAATAATTGCTAGATGAGGTTTGGCAAGGTTTGAGAGTGGTTCGATTTCGCCAGCATGATTCATTCCCATTTCAAAAATTCCATAATCGCAATCGCGCGGAAAGTTGCAGAGTGAGAGAGGAAGACCGATGTGATTGTTGAGATTTCCTGTTGTGGCAAAAGTTTTTTCCGGATTTCTCGCTTGGGTTTTAAAAACTAGCTCAAGCATGTCTTTCGTGCCTGTTTTTCCTACAGATCCAGTGAGGGCGATGATTTTTGCCTTACTTCTTCGGCGCGAAAATTCTGCGAGTTTATAGAGAGCGGCGAAAGTATTTTTGACGAGAAGAGTTGGGGTTTTATGAGTTATTTTCTGATCTACCAAAACAACGCTGCAACCATTAATTACCGCTTGGTCGATGAAATCATGACCATTATTTTTTTTGCCACGGATGGCGATGAAGAGGCCATTTTTTGAAGTCTTGAGACTGTCAATAACGACTTCATCAATTTCTAAATTTTCGGGAAGGTTATGTTCGAGAAGCTCTCCAGACAAAGCCTCGAGCATTTCAGACTTTGTCCAGAGAGTCATTAAAGCCTTATTTTCTGAAGTTGTTCTTTTTCAAATCTTGCGCCAACTATTTGAATAATTTGGCCAGCAAGAAGGTTGCCGTAAGCCGCTGATTTTTCTAAATCGAAATTACTGATTAAGCCGTAAAAAAACCCTGCGGCGAAAGCATCTCCAGCGCCGGTGGTGTCGACAATGTTTTCAACATTTTGAATAGGAACATCAATAACGCTGCCATAGCCAAATACTGAGCAACCCCTGCTTGATCTAGTTACAACTGCGATTAAATCAGGATTTTGTGAGAAGAATTCGAATGCTTTGTCGTCAGAAAATTCTTGGAGAGATAATAGTTCTATAGCTTCACGTTCATTGGCAAAGAGAATATCGAGATCGTTTAAAACTAGATCAACGAAATCGCTCTTATGCCTTGAAACGCAGAAAGAATCAGAGAGTGAGAATGCAATTTTAACGCCGCGTTTTTTAGCCATTGTTATTGCTTTGCGTAATGCCTCGATTGTTTCTGGATCATCCCATAAATATCCTTCGAGATACAAGAAATCTGCGCCTTTAAAAACCTTGTCGTCGATGTCGCGTTCATTGATTTGTGAAGCGCAACCAAGATAGGTGCACATTGTGCGTTGAGCATCAGGGGTGATCATTATAAATGATTTTGCAGAAGCCTGACTGTAAGAATTTTCGCCGATGAATTTCGCTCCGGTCTTTTCGATACCTTCAATGAATTTTTTACCAAATTCGTCAGCGCCAACTTTACCTATGAATTGAGCATCGCAGGATAATTGTCCGAGAGTTGCGATCGTATTTGCAACCGAGCCGCCTGGCGTTATTTGAAGTTGGCCTAACTTCGTTAATTCTTGCGCTCTTTTGTCATCAATCAAAGACATCGAGCCTTTGACAAGGTTTTGTTTGATTAAAAATGATTCATCA
>CAIQBQ010000132.1 GCA_903870105.1 uncultured Alphaproteobacteria bacterium
TGCGTATTGACGGAGATATTTCTGCGATTCCGAATTCTCCAGTCTTAATGCCGGATCAAGTTCTGGATATGATTCATTCGATCATGACCGATTTGCAGAAAAAAACTTACAAAGAAAAAATGGAGTTAGATTTTGCAATACAGGTTGGCGAAACAATGCGTTTTCGAGTAAATGCTTTTCGTACTGTAAATGGTCCGGCAGCTGTTTTTCGTGAAATTCCGACTGAAGTAAAAACTCTTGATGCCTTACATGCTCCAGAAGTAATTCGTAATTTGTCTAACGCAACTAAAGGTCTAATTCTGGTAGTTGGTCCAACGGGCAGTGGTAAATCAACTACGCTAGCAGCTTTAATCGATCAAATTAACAAAAATCATTCTTATCATATTTTAACCATCGAAGACCCGGTTGAGTTCGTGCATAAAAGTAAAAAATCTTTGGTTAATCAACGTGAGGTTGGAAATAGCACTGCATCTTTTGCCGCCGCTTTGAAGAGTGCTTTGCGCGAAGATCCGGATGTGATCTTAGTTGGTGAAATGCGTGACGTTGAAACTATTCACCTTGCTTTAACCGCCGCTGAAACTGGTCACTTAGTTTTAGGAACTCTCCACACCAGCTCTGCTGCAAAAACAATTAATAGAATTATCGACGTATTTTCTGCCGAAGATAAAGCGGTGGTTCGTACCATGCTTTCCGGTTCAATTAAGGCCGTAGTGTCACAGCGTCTTCTTAAGAAGAAAGGCGGCGGCAGACTTGCTGCCTACGAAATTATGTTGGCAAATTCATCAATCAGAAACCTAATTCGCGAAGATAAAATTCCGCAGATCAGCTCAATCATGGAGCTCAGCAAAAAAGTTGGTATGTGTCAGATGAAAGACTCAATAAATGATCTTCTAGCTAAGGGTTTTATCACTCCTGAAACTGCAGATGAAGCAATGAATGCTTCTGATTAACTAAAAAAATTCCTCTTAACCTTCAATTGTAACCTTGTAATGAAACGCCTTTTTCGCACTAAAAGTCTCGAAAACATTTTGAAAGAAGTTCGAGAAAATCCTCTTAAAAAAACTCTTGGCGCTCTTGATTTAGTGTTAATGGGAATTGGTGCTGCAATCGGTACGGGAATTTTTGTTTTAACTGGAATTGCCGCGGCTGAACATGCTGGGCCAGCGATCGCAATTTCTTACGCAATTTCTGGAGCTCTTTGCATATTCGTTGGTCTTGCTTACACCGAACTTGCTTCGGCCATCCCGGTTTCTGGAAGTGCCTACACCTACTCTTACATTACCCTCGGTGAATTCATGGCTTGGCTCGTCGCTTGTGGATTAGTTCTTGGCTACACAGTGAACTCGGCAACAGTTGCCGCTGGATGGTCGGGATATTTCGTCGGCATTCTCAAACAAGGCGGAATTAATATTCCAGAACACCTAACCAAAGTTCCTTCAGAGGGTGGGCTTATCAATCTTCCTGCCATTTGCATTTCACTTTTTGTCGGCTTACTTCTTTTTCACGGGACTCGAGAAAGCTTAATGGTTAATCGCGTTCTGGTTGTCTTGAAAATCGTAATTATTTTTGTCTTTTTGGTTGTTGCTGTGCCCCATATAAAAATGGAAAATTACGCCGACTTTTTCCCTTTTGGATTTAATGGCGTTCTTACCGGAGCTGCAACGATCTTCTTCGCCTATCTAGGTTTTGATGCGGTAGCGACTACCGCCGAAGAATGTAGGAATCCTAAACGCGACATTCCAATTGGCCTAATTGGTGGATTAGTAATCTGCACCATGATCTACGTTGTAGTTGCTTTAGTGCTTACCGGCATCGTGAATTTCTCCACTCTAAATAACGCTGAACCAATGGCTCGGGCGCTTCGTGACAATGGTAGCAATATTGGCTCCGCTCTTGTTGCAACTGGTGCAGTTGCTGGAATGGTCGCGGTTTTATTGGTGATGATGTATGGCCAATCACGCATCTTTTTTGCCATGTCGCGCGATGGTTTGCTTCCTGATTTTTTCTGTAAGATTCATAAAAAACACGGAACTCCTTATCTTAACTGTCTTTTCGTTACCGCCGCAGTTTGCATAATTTCTGGTTTTATGCCGATCCGCACAATGGGTGAGATGAGCAGTATTGGCTCACTTTTCGCCTTCGCTCTAGTTTCAGTCGGTGTCATGGTATTACGCATTAGAAGACCAAATTTAAAAAGAGCATTTACTTGCCCAGCGGTTTTCGTTATTGCTCCATTAGCGGTTCTAGGTTGTGGCTACTTGATCTACGCTCTAATGCTTGTAACTGCGAAACCAGTTTTGATTTGGTTTGCTTTCGGCACTGCCGTTTACTTCCTTTATTCTCGCAAAAGAAGTCATCTTAACAAAAAATAAATGACGGCAATTTCCAACTACAACCACAAGCTCGCTGAAGCAAAGTGGCAGAATCTCTGGGCGGAAAAAAAGATTTTCAAATTTGACGAAAATTCTGCTAAGAAAAAATATTACGTGCTTGAAATGTTTCCTTACCCATCAGGGAAAATTCACATGGGACATCTGCGTAATTATGCGATTGGCGATGCTTTAGCGCGTTTCAAAAAAATGTGCGGCTTCAATGTTTTGCATCCGATGGGTTTTGATGCCTTTGGTCTTCCCGCTGAAAATGCTGCACTCGAACACAAAGTTCATCCAGAAAATTGGACGCTAAAGAATATTGAACAAATGCGCGTCGAGTTAAAATCAATCGGTCTTTCAATCGATTGGGATCGTGAAATTGCAACTTGCCTGCCCAATTACTACAAGCATGAACAAAAAATTTTCCTCGATTTTCTTAAAAATGGCCTCGCTTATCAAAAAGAGTCTTACGTTAATTGGGATCCAATCGACCAAACAGTTCTTGCTAACGAGCAAGTTATTGATGGGCGCGGCTGGCGCTCTGGCGCATTAGTTGAAAAAAAGAAATTGAAGCAATGGTTCTTAAAAGTTTCTGATTTTTCTGAAGAGCTTTTGTCTGAATTAAAAAATCTTTCTGGTTGGGATGAGCGCGTACGAATCATGCAAGAGAGGTGGATAGGAAAGAGCGAAGGACAGATCATTGATTTCAAAATCAGCGAAAAAAACGAAATAATTCCAGTTTATACAACGCGTCCTGATACCTTATTCGGCGCATCCTTTATTGGTATCTCACCAAACCATCCTATTGCTTCAGAAATCGCCAAAAAAAATCCCGAACTCCAAAATTTTATTGCTGAGTGCAACCTTTCTGCCGTTGATGAACAAACCCTCGATAAGCAAGAAAAGCGTGGTTTTAAGATTGATCTACAAGTCGATCACCCTCTAGATGCAAATTGTAAATTAGATGTTTACGTCGCCAATTTTGTTTTGATGGAATATGGCACAGGAGCAATATTTGGCTGCCCTGCGCATGATGAGCGCGATTTTGAATTTGCGACAAAATACAAACTTCCGATTCGTCAAGTTGTTGAAAATTTTAACAAATTTTTAGCGGAAACTGATCTGGTAAATTTTTCTGATTTAGGTATTCAGGCTGTAATTACACGCCTCAAAGCTGAAGCAAAAGATGATGTCGAGCTAGCAAAGTTGGCTTACGAGTTCGTTCGTGATGAAATTAATCACTGCATGGATGACGCAAAATATTTGCCACAAACTCCATTCCTCAAAGCCAGCGAAGTCCTAACGGCAAAGGCTGGATTCTGTTTTGGAAAATCAGTATTACTCTGTGCGATTTTACGTGGCATGAAAATTCCCTGCGGATTTTCTGATCAACTTCTGATGTTCGATGAAACTGTTTCTGATCGCAAAATCATTCACACCACCAACGCAATTTACTTAAACAAAAAATGGATTCGTGTTGATGCGCGTGGCAACAAGCCTGAAGACGTAAATGCAGAATTCAGCCTCGACGAAGAAAAACTTGCTTACTCAGCCCGAGCAGAATTTAACGAAATCAACAATCTCGGAATCTACGCCAATATTTCTCAAGCTACGCGTAAGCTTCATCAGATCAGCAAAACAAATTCTGAAATAATCGAAAATCTTTTCGATGAAATTAATGTGCCAAGCCAAGCTAATCTTGAAGATGGCTTGATGATTAATTCTTATTTCTTGGATGGATTAACTTGCGCAGAAGCGAAAGAAAAAGTTTTTGAAAAACTTTCTGCAACAAGCCAAGCGACGAAAAAAATTAATTACCGTCTTCGCGATTGGGGCGTTTCTCGTCAACGTTATTGGGGTTGTCCGATTCCTATTCTTTATTTGGAAGATGGAACTGTGGTTCCTGTTCCTGAAGATCAGCTTCCGGTTGAATTACCAAAAGACGTAGAATTCACCGGCGCTGGAAATCCTCTCTCACTCCATCCGACTTGGAAATACACGACTTATAAGGGTCAAAAAGCCATCCGTGAGACTGATACTTTCGATACTTTCTTCGAGAGTTCTTGGTATTATTTACGCTTCATTTCGCAGCCCGAAGATAAAGCCTTTGATCGCGACTCAGCTAATAAATTCATGCCCGTAGATCAATATATCGGCGGCGTCGAGCATGCAGTTTTACACTTGCTCTATGCCAGATTTTTTACCAAAGCGCTAAAAAAATGTGGCTATCTCGACATCTCTGAGCCCTTCAAAAACTTGCTTACTCAAGGAATGGTTTGTCATGCAACTTTTAAAGATAAAGAAACAGGAAAATGGCTTTTTCCGGCCGATGCCCTTGCTCGTAAACCTGAAGAAGTAATCTTTGGCCGTTCTGAAAAAATGAGTAAGTCGAAGAAGAATACCGTTGAACCAGCTTCAATCGTTGAGTCTTACGGTGCAGATACAGCAAGGCTTTTTATGCTTTCCGACACTCCGCCTTCACGCGATTTAGAATGGTCTGAAAGCGGCATTGACGGTTGCTGGAAATATGCCAATCGTCTTTGGAAATTAGTTGCTTCCCACAGAAATACTATCCTTGGCACGCAGCGTCAAGGATCTGAAGATTTTAAAATGAATAAATCTTCGAACGCTTCTGAATCAAAGGATTATGCGATCATTAGGCTCACTCACAAAACAATCGCCGCTGTAAAAGATGAGTACGAAAAAATGGGCTTTAACCGTGCAATCGCCAAGATTCGTGAATTCTCAAATGCTTTGGAAAAATCCGAATCCATTCCTGAATTCGCGCTTAAAAATTTAGTGATTTTAATCTCGCCAATTATGCCACATTTGGCTGAAGAATTATGGGCTGAACTTGGTTACAAAACTTTAGTTACCGAAGAAAAATTCCCTGAATTCGATCCGAATTTAATCGTCGAAGACGAGATTGGAATCGCCGTGCAAGTAAGTGGAAAATTACGTGCCGTGATTCAAATGTCGAAAGGCTCTTCAAAAGAAGATCTCGAAAAAGCCGCTTTCGGAAATGAAAATGTGAAAAGATTCATTGAAGGAAAAGAGATTCGTAAAGTTATTTCTGTTACAGACAAATTAGTGAATATCGTGGTTTAGTTAATTTTCCTGGATTCAGGTCTTGTAGATAACCGAGAGAGTAAGTGTTTTATGCCTCATTTTCACGTAGGCAAAGATCCTGAAAATGTAAAAACAAACACAAACCTCATGAACTTCCTTTTAATCGCAATCGGCGGCGCATGCGGATCGGCGCTGCGTCATCTCATTCAAATCTCCGTCATAGCCGGAAAATTTCCACTCGGAACATTTTTAGTAAATGTACTTGGCTCAATGCTTGCCGGCGCTGCTTACTACTTCGTGATTAAGTATTTCGACACAATAGATCCGCGCTTAAAAAATTTTATCTTTGCCGGATTTCTTGGTGGCTTCACAACTTTTTCCGCTTTTTCACTCGATTTTTTTCGTCTCTTTTCTGCCGGTAATTATTCACAAGCATTTCTCTACGCGCTTGCTACAGTAACACTTTCAATCCTGGCTTTGTTCTTCGGTTTTTATTTAACGAAGTTGATTGCGTAATTTTCCTTTGTCTCAGCTTCTGCTAAGATCCAGTAAATCTTAAATATTTCTTAATGTCTCGTCTCGACAAGTTTCTTTGCAAAAAATTCGACATTTCTTTTGGTCTCGCGCAGAAATTAATTCGTGAAAAAAAAGTTAAAGTTAATGGGGCGAGGGTTGATGCATCATACGTAGTACAGGCCGAAGACAAGATTGACGTTTTTTCTGATTTGCAAAAACGTCATGACAAACAAAGACAAAAACCACAGGTCTCTTCCGAAAAAATGAAGAAGTTTTTGTCTTGGATAATTTATGAAGATGAAAACCTTGTCGCCATCAATAAGCCATCAGGCCTTGCTACACAAGGCGGTAGCGGAATTGAAATTTCTGTTGATGATTTTGTACGTGAGAAAAAATGGCAGCTAGTTCATCGCCTCGACAAAGACACGAGTGGGATTTTGTTACTCGCTAAAAACAATAAAGCAGCAGATTTACTCAACGCAGGATTTAAAGATAAAACCATCGAGAAGACTTACTTGGCCTTGGTTTGTGGCGTTCCAACAAAAACCCTCGGCGTGATTTCAATTCCACTACGCAAAAAACTTTTAGGAAAAAATGAAAAAGTTTTGCCGGATTTTGAAGAGGGAAAAGAAGCGGTCACGAAATTTAGACTGCTAAAAACTTTTACAAATTATGCTCTGCTTGAGCTTAAACCACTGACCGGCAGAACGCACCAACTGCGTGTTCACTGCAAAGAGATCGGACATCCGATTGTAAATGACGTAAAATATGGTGGAAAAGAAACGCTGAAAAAAGACCTTCATAGCTATATGTGTCTGCATGCGCGCAAGATCGTAATCCAGAATTTTTTCGGTAAGAAAGTTGAGATTGAGTGTAAATCTGAGTTTTAATTTTAGTGGTTTAGAGGCGCTGCCAGCTTTAGCTAAAATAAACTTTTTACTCATGTTTAAGATGGCGATCAAATTTACATCCATCTGGTTCCAATCTTAACATCCACAACCAGTGGCACATCTAGCTTAGCAGCAGTTTCCATTTCTGATTTTAATAGTTGCGAAACCACTTCCACTTCTGCTTCAGGCGCCTCAATCAAAAGTTCGTCATGGATTTGCAGCACTATTTTCGCGCTCAAATGTTTTTTACTCAGAGCCTTGTTCACTTGAATCATTGCCTTCTTAATTATGTCGGCGGCACTGCCTTGTATTGGGGCGTTAATCGTTAATCGCTCAGCTTCTTTTCGTTGTATCGGGTTTTTGCTGTTGATTTCGTGAATGAAGCATTTTCGTCCAGAAATCGTAGTTACGTAGCCATACTGCTTGGCAAAATTAATGTGATTTTTCATGTAATCCTCAATGCCCGGGTAAGTTGCAAAGTAAGAATGAATGTAATCAGCCGCTTCACCACGCGAAATATTGAGTTGCTTGGCAAGGCCAAAGGCGCTGATTCCGTAGATAATTCCAAAATTAATCGCCTTTGCTTTTGAGCGCATTTTGTCACTTACTTCATCTTCGTGAAGGCCAAAAACTTGTGCGGCAGTGATGCGATGAATGTCTTTATTTTCTTTGAAGGCCTCAATCAGCGCCTTAATTTTAGCGACGTGAGCAATGACGCGCAATTCAATTTGCGAGTAATCTGCAGAGATCAAAAGATGTCCAGATTTAGCTATAAAAGCCTCGCGAATTTTTCTGCCTTCAATGGTGCGAATTGGAATATTTTGTAAGTTTGGATTGCTAGAGCTGAGCCTTCCGGTGACGGTAGAAATTGAAGAAAGAGTTGTGTGAACTCTGCCAGTTTTTGGATTAATTTCTTTCGGCAAAGCGTCGGTATAAGTATTTTTTAATTTCGAAAGTTTACGAAATTCAAGAATTTTTGTTGCGATCACAAAGCCTTGCTCCTCTAGCTCTTCTAACACTTCGGCATTGGTTGAAAGCGCGCCAGTTTTCTTCGATTTTTTCTTCGATTGAAGTCCGAGTTTTTCAAATAAAATTTCGCCGAGTTGCTTTGGTGAAGCGATGTTGAATTCGCAATCGCCCAGGGTGTAGATTTCTTTCGTTAACTCTTCGATTTTTTCACCGAATTCTTTTGATAGTTCGTGGAGTTTTTTGGTGTCGATTTTAATTCCTTCATGCTCGATTTGCGCTAGTACAGGCAAAAGCGGAAGTTCGTAAGAAGAGTAGGGCGCATTTAATTTTAGCTCAGAAATTCTTGGTAATAAAATCGTGTAAAGTTGAGAAAGAGCAAAGTTGCGGAAGCAGAATAGATCAATGCCAGATAACTCTTTTTCTTCAAAATTTTTGGAGAGATTTAGATTAACTAATTCACGAAAATCATTTTTGACCGAAGAGTTAAGGAGATGATTCATCACCGAAACATCTTCGAAACCAACGACGGATAAATTCGAATTTCTAAAGAATTTTTTAGCGTCAAAAAATATTTTTTTGATTGAGTCATCTTGCAAAATTTTCTTAAGCAAATCCAGCTTTAGTCCTTTATTTTCGCTGCTTCCAAAAAGATCGCCAGTTTCCGATTTTACTGAAAAATAAAAAATTTCTTTCGGCATGAAGCCGGTTTTGTAAGTAGAAATTGTAAGAAAATCTTGTTCATAATCGATTGTTGCTAATCCATTCAGCAGCGCCTCTTCTCTGACCTCATCAATCATTTGTGCGGAAGTGATTTCAATTTTTTTTACTTCAAAAAATGAAATTTCATTCTTCATTTTTTGTGTTTGTTTTGCTTCGTCTGCAATCGAGAATTCTTTTTTGACGCGGGTGATTAGTGAGTGAAAACCCTGCTCTCCAAGAAAAGAAATTAAGCGATGTGGATCGAATCCTTGAATGCGCAATTCATCAATTTCAATGCTAAGCGGCACATCGTAACAGAGCGAAACCAAACGCTTTGCGAGCAAGGCACTTTCAGTTCCATCAACCAAAAGTTGACGGCGTTTTACCTGCTTAATTTCACTTAAACGCGCGAGAAGATTTTCAAGATTTCCGAATTGTAAAATTAATTCCGCTGCGGTCTTGGGGCCTATGCCTCTTACGCCAGCAACATTGTCTGATGAATCGCCCATCAAGGCTAAAACATCAACAACTCGCTCCGGTTCAACTGTAAATTTTTCACGTACTTCGTCGCGTCCGATAAATTTATTTTTCATCGCATCATACATGAAGACGTGCTTATTCACTAACTGCATGAGGTCTTTGTCGGAAGAGACGATGAGCACTTCGTAACCTTTTTCTACCGACTTTTTCGCGATGGTGGCGATTATATCGTCAGCTTCGAATCCAATTTTTTCGAGGATGGGCAAGCCCAATGCTTCCGCCGCTTGACGTACTATTGCAAATTGTGGTTTTAAATCTTCTGGGCAGGGTGGTCGATTAGCTTTGTAGTCAGAAAAAATTTCGTTACGAAAAGTTTTGGCGCCGGCATCAAGAACAACGGCAACGTGCGAAACATCAAGCCCGGCTAGTAATTTAATCAGCATGTTGGTAAAGCCATAAACCGCTCCAACCGGCGTTCCATCTGGTCGCGTCAATGGAGGTAAAGCGTGGTAAGCACGAAAAACGAAGCCGTAACCATCGATGAGGGCAATTTTTTTAGTCATTTTAGATTTTTGATTTTAGATTTTCGTAGAGTTCAAATTAGCTGAATAAATCTAAAATCTAAAAAATCTAAATCATGTACCGTCTATATCACCATCCAATTTGTCCGTTCTCGCGCAAAGTCAGAGTGCATCTTGCTGCGAAAGACATCGGTTGCGAATTAATTCAAGAAAATTTTTGGGAAAGAAGAAAGGAATTCATCGCGATGAATCCTGCCTGCACCGTGCCAGTGCTCTTCGACAATGGTAACGCAGCAGTGATTGTAAACAGCTCGGTGATCATTGAATACATCGAAGAGAAACATGTTAAAAGCAGTAAATCATTCATCGGCGAGTCAGCCTCAGAAAGGGCGGAAGCTCGTCGTTTACAATATTGGTTTGATGAAAAATTTTATCATGAAGTTAGCAAGCATGTTTTGAATGAGCGCTATTTTAACCGTTATTTACCTGGCGGAAGCTCGCCTAACTCTGAGATTCTTCGTGTTTCTAGAGGAAATCTAAACATTCATTTGAGCTACATTGAATATCTACTTGAGAGCAAGAGATATCTGGCTGGAGATCAAATTAGTATCGCTGATTTTTCTGCTGCTTGTCAGATTTCTGTGCTCGATTATTTTGGCGACATTAACTGGCACCACTATCTACCTGCCAAGGATTGGTATAGTATGATCAAGTCTCACAAAATTTTTGGCGAGATTCTAAAAGATCGCATCCCGGGCTTATTGCCGGTCGAGTGGTATTCGCAATTAGACTTCTAAGGCTTTTTTCTAATGCCCGTGAAAGTTTAGCAATAATCCCAGCATTCGCGAAGGTGATAGGTGGAAATTTATCGAACTAAATTGACGATTTTTACAAATGACATTTTCTTTCAATGAACAAAAAGCGCGCGACTTTCTTGCCGCGAACAAAATCAGTCAATGCAGCATTAAAAAAGTTGCCGGTGATGCTTCATTTCGTTCTTACTACCGAATTTTCTACGGTGAAAAAACTCAAATCTTAATGTTTGCGCCACCTACACATGAAGATGTTAAGCCTTTTATGAAAATCGATGAGTTTCTTGTCGCTCATAATTTTTTTGCGCCAAAAATTATTGCTGCTGATGTGAATGCTGGATTTTTATTGCTCGAAGATTTTGGCGACAACACTTACGGCAGAGTTCTTGCAAAAGATGTTACAAAAGAGCTCAATCTCTACGAAAAGGCCTGCGATGTTTTGCTCAATTTGCATAAATTACCTACTCCTGTCGACCTCTCTGAATATAATCACGCGCTACTTTTTCGTGAAGTTTGGCTTTTTGTAGATTGGTATTTGCCGCTACAAAAACGCTTTTTGACCTTGGCACAAAAAGCGGAATTCAAACTTCATTGGTTCAAACTTTTTGATCTCGTCAGCAAAGAAAACCAGGTCTTAGTTTTGCGTGATTTTCATGCTGAAAATTTAATGGAGATTAACAGAGGCGTTGGACTACTTGACTTCCAAGATGCTGTGATTGGCTCTGCTGCTTATGACTTGGTTTCCCTGCTTGAAGATGCCAGGCGTGATGTTGACGAAAAAACGCAACAAAAAATTCTTGAATATTACCTAGAAAAATCTGGTTGTGACGCCAAGGTTTTTCTGTGCGATTATTCGATTTTGTCACTGCAGCGTAATGTCAAAATTCTTGGAATTTTTTCACGACTCTCGAAGCGTGACAACAAGCATCATTACTTAAGTTTAATTCCACGAGTCCTTCACTTTGTTGAGGCAAGACTTGAGGATGAAATATTTTCTGAAATCAAAAAATTAATCAGCCATGAGTAAAAAATTTGAAAATGTTTCGATGACTGAGGCGACTCCAGAAAACTTAAAATTACTTACTGAAGTTTTTAAGCGAATCGAAGAAGAAACTGCCGAAACTGCGGAGATGATTTTTGACTATTTAGTCGACATCATGGATGACAAGATAATGACCGGAGAGATTCCTGATCATCCAAATCCAAAAGTTAACGCTTATATCAAAATCCTTAATCGACTATTTCTTTTTTCGCGAAAAAATTCGGCCAGGGGTGGCTTTAGAGTAATCAATCGCAAAACCGTTAAAGATTTAGATAAAAAAACTTACACCTTCTGCATGTGTTTCGATGGCGGCGTTTCTCTGGACGTTCTTTGCGAAATTGTTAATGCTGAAAATCAGGCGAGAACGCCAACTGCATCTCCGGTAAGAGTGATGGTGAAACAGGCATTTGGAGGGGCTAAAGCCGCTTCGCATTATCACGGCGCGTGATAAAATTTTCTCTTCTTCTCATCAGATTTTACCAGCTTCTTCTGTCTTTATTTCTTGGTTCTTACAAATGCCGCTTTGCTCCGACTTGTTCGAATTATATGATGGAGGCGATTACAAAAAAAGGTCTACTCAAAGGCTTATTTCTTGGAATGAAGCGAATTTTTAAATGTCATCCTTTTTCAAATAAAAGTGGTTTTGATCCAGTCAAATGATGTTAATTCGCCTCATTCTAATTCTAATTATTAGCTGCACTTTCGAGCATTTTGCCTTTGCTGAGAATCAGACTCTAGATGAAATTAATGCCGATTTAAAAGCTAAGAAGGCAGAATTAGAGCCTTTTGATCAAGCCAAGGTAAAAATTGATGTTGAATCACTAGGTCTAGATAACGTTGATAAAAAAGAGGAGAAAAAGTTTAACGAAACGAAATCGCCACCACCAGCACCTTTAGGGCAAGAAGCTTCTGAAGATTCACCTTCAAAAGTTAAAGACGATGTCGATTCAGAAAGAAAAGTCGAAGAAGTAAAAAAGACCGACGAATTTAAGGTAGAGCAATCAGCTATTATATCTCCTCCTGCAAAGGATAACAAAAAACCTGGCGATCAATACGTCAATGCGCAAAAGAAAGAAAACATAAAAAAGCGTTTAAAAATGGAGCGTCAAAAAAAAGAAAACGCTAAGAAGCAAAAAGATAAAATTGAAAAGTTTAAAAAGTTACGCGACCTCTATTTGCTTGAGTCAAATGAAGGTGATGCTGAAGAAAAAATCATGCCACGTAAAAAAGACCTAAATCCTTTTGCCAGTGAAGAGATGCCAGCATTACCGATTCTTAATCGTTACCGTAACGGAGATAATAATCATATTCCGATCATTTTAACTCCGAGAGAAAAGGTGGATCTTTTGTTTAAAGCTATTTCAACAAATAATGTTTCATTTTTTAACGACAGCTACAGGGGCGTTGAAAATCCTAATGCACAAAATGCTTTTGGTGACACCATTTTGACTTACGCGATATTGATGAGAAGATATTCAATTGTCGCTTCAATCATTGCTAAAGGTGCCGATGTGAACAGGGCAAATAAACTTGGCTATACGCCAATTAACATCGCGATTGAGTTGTTAGATTTTAAATTATTGGAAATGCTCGTAAGCAATAAAGCTGATCTTAATTATCTCGATGCTTTTGGTCGTGGTTATTTGATGCATGCGGCGCGAGTTGGTTTTCTTCCTGCTGCAGATCTTTTTTTATCTAACGGTATCGATATAAATTTGATGGATAATGATGGCTTTACCGCGCTATCAATTGCCTATCGCCATAAGAAAGAAGTGGTCGTACAATATTTATTAAAACACGGCGCAAAAACCTGGATTGAAAAACCTTACGATCCCAAAAATCAGTCTTTAATTCAAGAGTTAGAAAATCGCTGGAAATAGATTGGAAAAAAAATCAGTTCTTCTTACAAGATTTAGTCATATTTTTTATAATATTTCCTCATACGCAATTAACATGAATGGTTACCTAAAATTATTTTTTGTTGCTATAGCCGGGGCCTATCTAATGGCTAGTCCATCAATTCATGCGCAAATAAAAAATATTTATAACTCTAGCGAAGAAGATGTTGCCGGAATTACTTCTCTCATGTCTGCGGTAATAAGTGGAGACGTTGATGGCGTAAAGTTTTTTGCTAAATCTGGAGCTGAATTAGTTAATCAAAAAAACATCGGTGGCGCAACTCCTCTGCTTTTAGCTTGTCGCGAAGGTAATTTAGAAATTGTTAAAATTTTAATTGATAATGGCGCTAATATCAACGCTACAGACAATGAAGGTTGGACGCCGCTAATGCGCGCAGCTCTGGCGGGCAAAAAAGATATAATAGATCTTTTAATAACAAAAAATGCACAAGCTGCTGGGGTTAATTCGATTGGTGAATCAGCAATTTTTCACGCAACCTCATCTGATTGTAACGAGTGTTTGAGATCGATGTTTAGGAAATTTAATTTTATTAAATTCATGGATGTTAGTCTTTTAAAAAGCCAACTTACAGATTCATTTACAATAGCTAAAAATCACGATAATCAAGTTGCTCAAGATATCCTTGGCGTCTATCTAGATCGAGTTACACAAGCTTCATCTTTAGCCTCGGTATCAACTGATCAAGATAAGCAAGTAGAGACATCAAACCCACCAGTCGCAACAAAAAATAATTCGGAAAATGTTACAGAATTCTTTTTCAAAACCGATTTAGCTTTGGTGGCAAATAATCAAGACAAGCAATCAGCGACATCAAGCCCACCAGCCGCAACAAAAAAGAATTCGGCAAATGTTACAGAATTCATTTTTAAAACTGATGAAAAAGAAGTTAAGAAGACAAAGGTTGAAGATTTATCGCCTCCACTTGAATCTAAAAAAAATCTCGCTCAAGAAGAACTTTCTCAACAAGAAATTATCGCTAAAAAATTTAAACTTATTGTTGGCGCAGAAGGTAAGTTTCTTAATAAAAGTAAGCATAAAATTGGCGTAGTTAAGAGTGAAAAAAGCGAGGCAAGATTTGTTCTAATCGAAAAAAATGCTAAAGATGTTAACTCCTCTGACGTTGTAGAGGAAATTGCGGTTGTGCAATCAGCGCCAATAGGGGGCGAAATTTATAAATTTAATCGCGGCCCAGAAGGAAAATTAATCAAACGCAGAGTAATCAAAAAGAATATAGTTGCTGTGCGACCAGCAAGTGATTCAGCAGTGATTACAGCGAGTAAAATCTTAGAGCCTACCACTTCAACTTCTGCCGCTACTGCTCCTGCAGCTCCTTCCGCTACGGCTCCAACTGTCGTAGCTCCTTTGGCTAAGCCGCAAGAGTCGGTCCCTCAATCTCCAGTCGCTCCTCAATCTAAATAATAGATTTCATCTTTTTGATCACCTTCGCAAGTCCGTCAAATATGGCTTCGCCGATGATAAAGTGACCAATATTAAGCTCGGTAATTTGCGGAATTTTTGCGATCATTGCCGCAGTTTTGTAATCTAATCCGTGGCCGGCGTGACA
>CAIQBQ010000133.1 GCA_903870105.1 uncultured Alphaproteobacteria bacterium
AATGGCGTGCTGCGTTTTGAGAATGACAACCCTTACACAAAAAATTATTTCGTTGATTATCTAGCTGGCGGAAACGTGTGGACAGATGTTGAAGCTAATCTCGCCGCGATCTTGGGCTCATCAAACTCGTCATCGACTGAAGCAGAAAGTGGCGGATCATCATTTACCCCGAATAAATCAGCCGGAATCATCGCGGTTTACGCCACCGACAAACAACATCAAAAAGTCGCACAATATCTAGCTGACGTTGAGAAATACGCCTCCGCCCAAGTGTTAATTGAGGCAAAAGTAGTTGAGGTAACCTTAAATAAGCAATATAGCTCTGGCATTAATTGGGGCCGAAATGATGATATCAAATTTACCACCAACACAGCATACCCAGCAGACGCCGCCATTAGCTTGACGCCCGCCATAAGCACTTTTGTAACTGGAGCCGATTTCGGTCTTACAATTGCCGCAATCGAAAAATTTGGCGTATCCAAAACCATCTCCAGTCCACGCATTAATGCAATTAATAATCAAAAAGCGACCCTAGACTTCACCGATAAAATGGTATATTTTAAAGTTGAACAAACTCAAACCACTTCTTCCGCAACCGTCACTACTATAGCCAAAACAATCACCTCAACTAAATTAGAAGAAAATACTGGCATAAATCTAGAGATAACGCCCTCAATAAATCTCAAAACCAAAGAGATTTTTATGCACATCAAGCCAAAATTAACCGTCTTTAAAGAGTATATTACAGATCCGGCCTCGCCACAAAATGAGGATGGCACCGCGATACTAATTAAGAACCAGGTTCCAGTAATTCAATCTAGAGAAATTGAAACTTCTGCCAAAATTCAAAGCGGGAATATTCTGATAATTGGCGGATTAATGAAAGATGTATCAGCTAACTCCGATAGCGGGATTCCGTTACTAGGACGCATTCCAGTTTTTGGGTGGCTTTTTAAAGCAATGTCCCGCTCCTCTGGTATTACCGAAACAGTAATCTTTATCAAGGCCACAATCATCAACAGCGGCACTCCTGCAAACAAAGTTGATCGCGACATTCAAAATAATTTCGACCCAAACAAACGTAAATATTTTTAATAACGGGTTTTTGCTTTAAAAAAACTGATTCGGAAGAAACGCGACAAACTGTTTGAAAAAATAAAAGGATGGATGGCCGAGTGGCTGAAGGCGCACGCTTGGAAAGCGTGTATAGGGATAAAACTCTATCGAGGGTTCGAATCCCTCTCTATCCGCCAAATAAAAAAGCCGGCCCAAAATATTGGACCGGCTTTTTTATTTGGCGGATAGAGAGGATAGCCCCAAACTCTTGATTGGGTTCGACAGTTTTCGCCATTGAGCTTAATGAAGCGAAGCTGAATTTAGCGAAGTCGAAAATTGTAAGCGCAAATGCGCGACATCCCGTCCGCATCAAAATACTAAATTTATTATGCACCCCACTTCTCAAAAAATCTTCCCAACCTTCGACCTCGGCGACGTTATTTTACGTGAGAAACAAGAATCCGACGTCACAGATTTCTTGCGCTACTACTCCTCCCCAGAAGTAAGTAAATTTATTCTCTGCGAAATTCCGCAAAACATTGAAGAAGCCAAGCGCGAGCTGCTTTACTGGCGCGGAGTATTTTACCAAAATGACGGAATTTATTTCGCCATTGCAGATAAAAAAACCAATCAACTAATCGGCTCAATAGGTCTTACTAGTCACAACACTTACCAAAGCCGAATCGAATTAAGTTACGATTTAGCAAGTGAATATTGGCGTCGCGGCATTTGCTCGCGCGCGGTTGCCATCGTAATTAAATACGCATTTGATGTATTAAAAGTAAATCGCATTGAGGCCTCAACAGCTTGTGCAAATCTTGCTTCAAAAAATCTTTTACTAAAATCTGGATTCACCCTTGAAGGCACTCTGCGCCAACATCGCTACCATCGCAACAGTTACGTTGATGTTTATTTTTTCAGCATGTTGAGAAGTGATCGCGCGAATATTTCAGCATCAAATTCTTGAAGATCTTCTGATTTTTCACCAACGCCAATCGCATAAATTGGCTTCGCAAATTTTTTGGCAATACTTACAACTATTCCGCCCTTTGCAGTTCCATCGAGCTTAGTAATTATTAATCCGGTGATGCCGACGATTTGATCAAAAACCTCCATTTGCACCTTAGCATTTTGACCAATTGTCGCATCAAGAATTAGTAAATTTTCATGCGGAGCCGAAGCATCAATCTTCTTCAAAACTGTATTAATTTTTTTGAGCTCATCCATCAAGTTCTGTTTATTCTGTAAACGTCCGGCGGTGTCGATTAAGAGAATTTCGTAATTATTTTTTTGCGCAAAATCGAAGGCGCGGTAAGCAACCGACGCGGGGTCTTCTCCTTCTTTTTGTGGCATGATAATTTCACAACCAACTTTTTTTGCCCAAATTTCTAATTGTTCTGCAGCTGCCGCTCTGAAGGTGTCGCAGGCAGCGATTAAAATTTTCTTATTCTGATTTTTTAGATTTGCCGCGACTTTCGCGATTGTTGTTGTTTTACCTGCGCCGTTAACTCCGTTAAAAATTATAACTTGCGGCTTCGTTGATTCGCTCAGCACCAGAGCCTTCTCGCAGGGTTTTAAAATTTTAATAATTTCTGCCGCGAGAAAATCTTTAACCTCTGCTTCATCAATGGTTTTAGAAAATTTTTGCGCCCGTAAATGAGAAATTATTTCGCTAGTAATCTCGCCACCCATATCGCTGAGAAGCAACGTTTCTTCTAGCTGCTCAAGCATTTCGTCATCCAGCTTTTTATGCGTAAAAATTTGCGTCAAAGCCGCAGAAATTTTTCCGACATTGCCGCTCAATTTTGATTTGGAAAAAAAGTTAGAAATCATTTCTTTAAAGAATTTGCCACTTCCGGCGGCATGTATTTTTCATCATGCTTAATCAATAATTCACGCGAAACAAATTCCGTATCATCTCCATTAATGAGGCCGCTTGCAACCACGCCCTGCTTATCGCGAAATAGGTCTGGCAAAATTCCGTGGTAGTAAATTTTTAGATCATTTTTTAGATCGGTGATGATGAATACGGTGTTAAGAGCGTCAATTTTTTTCACTGACCCTTCTTTAACCAAGCCGCCGACTCTGATGACTTGCGCCCGATTTGGAATTTGCGCAAGCTCGCTTGGCGAGTAAAAAAACACAATATTTTCACGGAAATTTTTAATAACGAAAAACAGCGCTAATAGGGAAATGGCGAAGATTGAGCTAACAAAAATTATGCGTTTTCTTTTTTGTTTATTTTTGAACATTTTTTGTTTTTGCGGCGAAATATTTTTTTAAAGTGAAGAGCGCCAATGAGGTGAGAATGAGCGTGGTGAGCCCATATGCCGCAAAAACAAATTGTGAATAATCAGCAGAATTTTCCATTAAGAAGCTTTTTTCTCTTCCTTAACTTCTTCATATTCCGCATCAACAACCTTCTCGCCATTTTCAGAAGTGGCTGATTCTGGAGCAGGCTCTGCCGAAGAGGCCCCAGCTTGTGAAGCCTTATAAATTGCTTCGCCGAGCTTCATTGTATTTTGCATTAAAGACTCAGTCGCAGATTTTAGCTCTTCCGCCGAAGCGCCTTCTTTAGCCGCTAAATCTTTGACTTTTTGAACTTCCGCTTCGATTGCTGATTTGGTCGCTGCGTCAACTTTATCGCCATGTTCGCGCAAAGATTTTTCAGTTTCGTAAACCGCTGAATCCGCGTGATTCTTAGCTTCGATAAATTCTTTTTTGATTTTATCGGACGCTGCATTTGCTTCAGCATCTTGCATCATTTTCTGAATTTCTGCATCGGACAAACCGCCAGAAGATTGAATTTTGATTTGTTGTTCTTTGTTAGTTGCCTTGTCTTTCGCAGAAACTTTAACCACGCCGTTAGCATCAATGTCAAAACTAACTTCGACTTGCGGCATACCCCGCGGGGCGGGCGCAATGCCTTCAAGATTAAATTCGCCAAGCAATTTATTGTGAATCGCAATGTCGCGCTCACCTTGGAAAACTTTAATTGTAACCGCAGTTTGACCATCTGATGCAGTCGAAAAAACTTGGCTCTTGTTGGTTGGAATTGTTGTGTTGCGATCAATCAAGCGAGTAAAAACACCGCCCGCAGTTTCAATACCAAGCGAGAGAGGAGTAACATCGAGAAGAAGAATGTCCTTAACATCGCCTTGTAAAACCGCACCCTGAATCGCCGCACCAATTGCCACAACTTCATCGGGATTAACTGATTTATTTGGCTCTTTACCGAAAAGTTTTTTCACAGTTTCGATAACTTTTGGCATGCGCGTCATGCCGCCAACAAGGATGACTTCATTAATATCAGAAGCCTTCAAGCCTGCGTCCTGCAAAGCATTTTCACATGGTTTGATGGTGCGTTGAATTAGATCGTCAACCAATTGCTCAAGTTTCGCACGAGTCAATTTAACATTAAGATGCTTAGGGCCAGAGGCATCGGCAGTTATGTAAGGAAGATTGATATCGGTTTCCATTGTTGAAGAAAGCTCAATCTTTGCCTTCTCTGCCGCCTCTTTCAAGCGTTGCAAAGCGAGTGGATCTTTCGACAAATCAACGCCGGTATCTTTTTTAAATTCACTTGTGAGGAATTCTTGGATGCGCATGTCAAAATCTTCACCACCAAGGAAAGTGTCACCGTTGGTTGACTTAACTTCAAAAACGCCATCTGAGCTAATTTCAAGAACTGAAACGTCAAAAGTTCCGCCACCTAAATCGTAAACGACAACTGTTTGGCTGATTTTTTTATCGAAGCCGTAAGCAAGAGCGGCGGCGGTTGGTTCATTGATGATGCGCAGAACATCAAGACCAGCAATCTTACCCGCGTCTTTTGTCGCCTGGCGTTGTGAATCATTGAAATAAGCCGGAACTGTAATCACCGCTTTTTCAATTTTTTCGCCAAGATAACTTTCTGCGGTTTCTTTCATCTTCATCAAAATGAATGCTGAAACTTGACTCGGAGAATATTTTTCACCCTTCACTTCAACCCAGGCATCGCCATTTGCTGAAGGAACAATTTTATAAGGAACTAAGCCGCGATCTTTTTCTGTAGCCGCGTCATCATTGCGACGACCAATCAAGCGCTTAATACCAAAAATTGTATTTTGTGGATTGGTAACGGCCTGACGTTTTGCCGATGCTCCGACAGCTCTATCGCCATTTGCGAGAAATGCCACGATAGAAGGAGTAGTGCGTGCACCTTCAGCATTTTCGATTACTTTTGCACTTCCGCCTTCCATAATTGAGACGCAAGAATTTGTAGTACCAAGATCGATACCAATAACTTTATTAGACATATTTTTTGATTGGTTGAGAAAAATCGATCGCTCATTTAGTAAGGTGATAAGCAATTACAAGAATTCCAACTTAAAAATTATGTCAGCCGAAATCGAAAGTCTTTTTAGTGCCATCGAGACCTCATTAAACCTCGTTGAGAGGTGTCTTTGAACCTGAAAAATTATCGCGAAGATTGGCTGAATTAAATCAAAAATCAGAAGATCCTAATCTCTGGAATAATAACCAAGAGGCGCAAAAAATTCTCAAAGAAAAATCTCTGATCGAAGGAAAATTGGAGCAAGTTGCTGAGTTAAAAAACGGCTTAAAAGACAATCGCGAATATTTCGACCTGGCCAAATCGGAAGGTGATGCGCAGCTCGTTACCGACATCGAAAAAACTTTAGTCTCGCTCAAAAAAACTGCGGATAATTTTGAGATTGAATGTCTTTTTTCCGGCGAGACCGATAGCAACAACTGTTTTCTCGACATCAATGCCGGCGCAGGTGGAACAGACTCTTGTGATTTTGCTTTAATGCTTCTTCGCATGTATGAACGCTTCGCTGCAATCAAAAAATTTAAGGTCGAAATCGTTAATATTTTGGATGGAGAAGAGGCGGGAGTTCGCTCCGCAACTATCAAAATTTCTGGCAAATTTGCTTGCGGTTGGATGCGCACAGAATCTGGCGTTCACAGACTTGTGCGCATCTCGCCATTTAATGCCAACGACAAACGTCAAACCAGTTTCGCTTCGGTTTGGGTCTATCCAGAACTTGATGACGAAATCGAAATTACCATCGATGAAAAAGATCTTCGCGTTGACACTTTCCGAGCTTCTGGCGCTGGCGGACAGCACGTCAACAAAACTGATTCTGCTGTTCGCATGACGCATTTGCCGACGAATATTGTTGTTCAATGCCAAAGCGATCGTTCGCAACTGCGCAATCGCGTTGAATGCATGAAAATGCTGAAATCGCGCCTTTACGAATTAGAAATACAGAAGAAAAAAGATGCGCTGGCTGCATCAGAATCGAGCAAGACTGATAATAGCTGGGGCCATCAAATCCGCTCTTACGTCTTACATCCCTACCAAATGGTAAAAGACCTGCGCACCAATTTTGAAACTGGAAATATCCAATCGGTTTTAGATGGAGAAATTGAAGGCTTCATCAAGGCTGCCCTAACTGAGAAAATGTAATTATGCGCTGCCCATTTTGTAACAATCTCGAAACCCAAGTTAAAGATAGTCGCATCTCCGACGATGGCGAAGCGATCAAGCGTCGACGCTATTGCGCGGCATGCGATTCGCGTTTTACAACTTATGAACGCGTGCAATTGCGCGAGATTTTAGTGATTAAAAAAAGTGGCGAGAAAAAAGTTTTTGACCCAGAGAAATTAAAAAAATCAATCGAGATGGCGGTCCGAAAAAGACCGGTAGCAGAGCTGCAAGTTGATAAGCTGGTGAATAATATCGTGCGCCAACTCGAGGTTGAAAATGAGACAGAAATTCCCTCGGCAAAAATTGGCGAAATGGTGATGATCGCACTTGAAAAGCTCGACAAGGTAGCATTCGTGCGCTTCGCTTCGGTTTATAAAAATTTTGAGAAAGCGGAAGATTTTCAAAAATTTATTAAGCAGGTGGTGAAGCAATGACCAAGAAAAATCTTGCGGAAGCTCTGCAATTCTACATCGACAACGATCTGAACGAAGTCATTTCCGAAAAATCACAAAATTATTTTCAGCATTTTCAGCAAAAAACAGCGGTAAAAAAAGTTGCTGAAGAAAAAAAGTTACCAATTGTTAACAGCTTCATAAAGCCTCAATTCTCAACGGATCAAGCTCTTTCAATTCTAGCAAAAAAATTTGTGACTTCCGAAAAATTTCAATCACTTAACGAAATTGTTGCCAAGGCAAAATCACTGGCACAGGCAGCGCAAACTATCGACGCGCTACGCAAAGCTGTAGAAAATTTCGACGGCTGTAATCTAAAAAAAATGGCAACCAATACTGTTTTTGCTGACGGCAATCAGAATTCAAAAGTAATGGTAATCGGCGAAGCGCCGGGGAATCACGAGGATTTGCAAGGCATCCCATTTTGCGGTGACTCTGGACAGATGTTAAATGACATGCTCGGCGCCATCAATCTCACGCGACAAGAAAGTTTCTACGTCACCAACGTCATCTTCTGGCGACCACCTGGAAATCGCCGTCCAACTGATGAGGAACTAGCAATATGTCGCCCATTTGTTGAGCGGCACATTCAATTAATTAATCCCGACGTTCTGCTTTTGGTCGGCGCAACATCAATGAGCGCAGTGCTTGGTGTCAATGATCCAATCGGCAAAGTTCGCGGACAATTCATCGATTTTTCACCAAAATTTTTGTCACGCACGATCAAAACTTTCACAATTTTTCACCCATCTTACTTGATGCGCCAACCTTCAAAAAAAAGAGTCGCGTGGCAAGATATGCTTGCTTTGGAGAAGTTTTTAAAATGAGTAAAAAATGGAAAATTTTTGGCCTTCAAAGCGATATTGAGTGGTACGATGTCAAAACAAAATTAAAGCAGTTTGCTCGTAGAATCACTTACAGCTTCTTGATGCGCGAGCTTATATGTCTGATCTTGTCTCTCTATATGAAGCTAGTTTACGTCAGCAGTAAAAAGATTTTTGTTAATTACAAAATCATCTTCGAGGCTGCGAACAACAGGGTTCCGCTCATTGTTACTTTTTGGCATAATCGCTTGATGATGATTCCTTTTGCCACAAAAGAACCGAAAAGACTTTTCCCGGGTTACAACTTTATGACCCTTGCCTCGCGTCACGGAGATGGACATTTCGTCGGTAGAGTCATGGAAAAACTTGGCCTGATTTCGATTTACGGATCATCACAAGGTGGACGAAAATCTTCGCGAGGAATCGATCTTAAAAGCTTTAGAAAAATTTTCGAAGGCCTGAAGAATGGCTATTCGCTTGGTCTTACGCCAGATGGTCCGCGCGGCCCTAATCAAAAAATTAATGGCGAAATCGTGAATATTGCACGCATCTCGGGCGCTGGAATTTTGGCAATGTCTTATTCATCTTCGCGCTTTAAACAACTGAACACTTGGGATAAGTTCCGAATTCCTCTCCCTTTCGGAACTCTCTGTTTTTATTTCGATGACAAGCCTCTTTACGTCTCTAGAAATGCCAGCACGCAAGAAATGGAAAGGATCAAAATTGTTGCGGAAGAGCGAATGAATTTTGTGCAAGAAGAATCCCTAAAATTAACAAAATAAACATGAGCAGTAATTACAAAAAAACACACATCAACAAACATCCAATTCATCCGGAAACACAGATGATGTCTTACGGTTATGATCCTTTTTTGTCTGAGGGCGCGGTGAAGCCGCCAGTTTTCTTAACCTCAACCTTTGCTTTCAAAAATGCTGAGGAAGGCGCAGAATTTTTTGACGTTACTTCTGGTCGAAAACCTATGCCAGAAGGCTATTCCGGAGGATTGATTTACAGCCGCTTCAATCATCCGAATTTAGAAATAATCGAGAATCGCATCGCCCTTTTAGAAGGCGGCGAAAGTTGCAATATCTTCGCAAGTGGTATGGCTGCTATTTCTACCGCCTTTCTAGCTTTGCTTAAGCCTTCAGATATTATCGTGCATTCTTCACCACTTTACGGCGGTACCGAAACACTTATTCGCGGCGCCTTAAAAACATGGGGTGTACAATCGGTAGAATTCAGAAATGGCCTTGATCAATTCTCAATCTGGGAAGGCTTAGCAAGAGGCGCAAAGATTGGTCGCGTCGGCGTTTTATTTATCGAAACGCCTTGCAATCCAACCAATGCTTTTGTTGATTTTGAGAAAGTAAAAAATGCTCTCGATAAATTCGAAAGTCAGTACGGATACAGGCCGATCAGCATTTGCGACAATACTTTGCTTGGACCAGTTTTCCAAAAACCATTGCAACACGGGATCGATCTATCTTGCTACTCTCTAACTAAATATGTCGGTGGACACAGTGATTTAGTGGCTGGAGCGGTAATTGGCAAAAAAGCGCCGATGGAAAAGATTCGTCGCGCCCGCAGCGCTTTCGGATCGCACCTAGATCCGCACTCTTCTTGGATGATTGGTCGCTCACTCGAAACATTATTTTTACGCATGGAGCGCGCCACTAAATCAGCGGAAGAAGTTGCCGATTGGATGAAAGAAACTTTTCCACAAGTCAAAATTTTCCATCCAAAATTTATCGAAAATAAACCTTATCAAGAGGCTCTCGCAAAACAATGCACGGGCTTTGGTAGCACTTTCGCTTTTACGCTTAACAGGGGAAGAAAAGAGGCTTTTGCCTTCATCAACACGTTACAAATTTTTAAATCTGCGGTGAGTTTGGGCGGCACAGAGTCTCTCGTTTGTCATCCAGCTTCAACTACGCATTCTGGAATTGCTATCGATCTACGCGAAGAACTCGGAATCTCAGAAGGCTTGGTGCGTGTGTCGATCGGCTTAGAAAATCCAGCTGATTTAATTGCCGATCTGAGCGCTGCTTTTGAAAGAATTGAATCAATGTAATTTTGCGCCAAGATCACGAACAAAATTAACGATCTCGAACTTGTCGATGATCGATTAAGTTTTGCAGCCACATGTTTCTTGGACAAAATCCTTTGGGCATTCAGAAATAAGAGTTAAACGCTCATATTTATCCAAGGCAGACTTAAATCGATCTACTTCACCCTTTTCATAATTACCCATTGTTGCAAGATCGAAAGCGCATTACTCCATGTCCAATAAATCACCAAACCTGCAGGGAATGCAGCTAGAACGAAGGTTAGAACGTATGGCATCCACTTAAGAATCATTGTTTGAGTTGGATCTGTCGAGGCAGGGCTAAGTTTTTGCTGAAGGATCATCGTGATACCCATCAAAATTGGCCAAACACCTATGACGAGAGGGCCAGAAACCTCGAAAGGCAACAAGCCAAACAAATTAAAAACTGAAGTTGGGTCTGGCGCAGAAAGATCGTGGATCCAGCCGTAGAAAGAAGCCTGACGCATGTCGAGAGTTACGAACAATACTTTGTAAAGCGCGAAGAAAACCGGAATTTGAATCAAGACCGGCAAACAACCTGATGCCGGATTAACTTTTTCTTTTTTGTAGAGCTCCATCATTTCGCGGTGAATCGCAAGTTTGTCGCCTTTATTTTTTACGCGCAGCGCTTCGATTTTCGGCTGTAATTTTTTAATTTTTGCAATCGCGGCGTAAGATTTATTCGCCATCGGAAATAGAGCCAGCTTGACTAAAACAGTCATCGCCAAAATCGCTAAACCAAAATTTCCTAAGAATTTACTAAGAAATTCAATGATAAAAAAGAACGGCTTGGTGAGGAAGTAAAACCAGCCAAAATCCACAGCGCGATCAAAAAGTTTGAGATCAAAATCTTTCGCATATTGGTCAAGAAGCCTTACCTTCTTTGCTCCCGCAAAAAGATGGTGGGTAAAGTTTAATTCATCGCCGGCAGCGATTTGAAATTCTTGACCGATAAATTCTGAATCAAAAAATGTTCGCTGATTTCTCACGTTATGCGAAAAGCTAGCACCATAAGACATTGCCCTGTCTGGCACCATGGCACTTAGCCAATATTTATCAGTGATACCAAGCCAACTTCCATCTTCTCCAGAATCTTGGAATTCGATCTTCTTTTCCTTGAGCATTTTTTTATAATTCACCTCCTGCAAAACTCCGCCAAAAGCGCCAATCATGCCTTCGTGTAAAATAAAATTTGGGTCTCTAGCGCCACTCAAAGCGCGATTGATGCGACCATAGCTGGCAATGGTTACTTCTTGTTTGGAGTTATTTTTAACCGACTGCGTAACCGAGAACATGTAATTCTCGTCGAGTGTTAAGTTAATAAAAAATTCAACGCCCTGCCTACTCTTCCATGAAAGTGTGACTGGATTTTCTGGCGTTAATTTTGCCCCGCTGCTCTTCCAAATTGTATCGGGGTTGGGCAGTTCTAAACCAGCGTTTGAGCTGATCCAACCGAAATCAGCAAAGTATCTTTCTTTACTTTCCGCCGGCGCAAAAAGTGCGACCTCTTTTTTATGTTCCGTTGTTTCAAAATATTTGGCGAGAGTCAGGTCGTCAAAGCGCGCGCCCTTGAGCGACACAGATCCGTGCAGAAATTCGTTAGAAATTTTAACACGTAAATTTTTACTTTCAGCGAGCGACTCATCACGACTTTTTGTTGCTACAATCGCTTCTTGAAGATTCTTGCTTGCTAATGCCGGAGCTTTGCTCTCGGCCACTTGAATCTCTCTAATCTTTTTCTGTGCCGCTTCTTTTTGCTCGATGCGCGGCTTCTCGTAAAGCCAAGTCCAGCCTAGTAAAATTACGACAGAAAGAGTTACCGCCAAAAGCGTGTTTTTGTTATTGTTATTTTGCATGTGAAGAGATGTTAGCCGAAGAGCTTATTTTTTAGATCGAGATGAAAGTCAGAAACCCAGTGACTGCCTTTTTTATCGGCATTGTAGGTTCTTACTTTGGCAGATTTTTTATGAATCAAAATAATGTTTCCCGTTATTGGGTAAGAACCAGAGATATTAGTTTTGGTGGTATCGTCTTCAAGTAGACAAAAATCAGACTTATTTAACCCGTGCTGCTTTAATTCCTGATCGAAATCTTCCAGTTCACTTTCATGAGCGACTCGCAATTTTCTTATTTTTCCATCAATTGACCAGGCAGGAGCGATTCCTTTCTCTTCTAAATCACGAACTATTTCGCGAATCAAAACCTTGTGCCCCTCCTTCATCCCCTCTTCGGTTCTTTTTAAAATTTCGTTACTGCCCATAAATTTCCTTCCATAATTTCTCGTTAAGAATTGCGAGTTGGCCATCACTTTTTGTGACAATTTCTACGAGGTCGTGACCGCTTGCTTCATAAATCGAAGCGGCATCAACAATATCGAGATAGGTTTTTAAATTATCTAAACCCCTTTTAAATCTGCGCTCGATTACTTCTGACTCAATATTGTGTCCGCCCTTGTTCACTCTAACTTCGACCCTCATTCTTGCAAGCTCCGCACTTTCTAGCTTCAGAAAAATTAGGTTCACTTTATAGCCAACAATCTGAACTTTTCTGATAAAATTAACGTAAATCTTCGCCGACAAAGTGGTCTCAAGAGCAAAGCTCATGCCACTTTCAAACAAAAAATTAATTCTCTTTAACATCAAGCGACCAGCTTCAATTGCTGACTTCTTCGGATTTTCTGGAGAAAGAATTTTCGCTATTTCATCGGCATTCACAAACTCATTACTGCCTAAAAAATCTGGCAAAAGCGCGATGCGAGCGTGCGACGTTTTCCCTGCGCCATTTGGTCCGGCAATGATGTGAATCTGCTTAGACATTCTTCTTGCGGCGATGAGCTTGCGGCGCCTTCAAACACTCTTCGAGAGCTTCACTAATATGTGCGATCGGCTTAATTTCTAGACTGTCCAAAACTTCTTTTGGCATGTCTTCAAGATCTTTCTCGTTAGCTTGCGGAATCAAGACAGTCTTGATTTGACCGCGTAGCGCTGCGAGCAATTTTTCTTTCAAGCCGCCGATTTCTAAAACTTTTCCCGAGAGCGTAATTTCACCAGTCATCGCGATATCCTTGCGCACTGGTCTTTCACTTAAAACAGAAACTAAAGAAACGCACAAAGCCACGCCAGCTGAAGGTCCATCCTTTGGTGTTGCGCCTTCAGGAACGTGAATGTGGAAATCGAATTTATTGAATTGCTTAGCGTCGATTTTGAATTGTTTAGCAATTGATCTTGCGTAACTAAGTGCCGCCTGCGCTGATTCTTTCATCACTTCACCAAGCCTGCCGGTAACTTGAATTTTGCCGCTACCTTCAAATTTCAACGCTTCAATATCTAGCAAATCTCCGCCATATTCGGTATAGGCAAGGCCAGTCGTTATGCCAATCAAATCATGCTTGCGCGCGATACCAAAATGCTTCTTTTCAACGCCGGCATATTTGCGCAAATTCTCTTTGGTGATGTGTAAAGCTTCTGCCTCTTTGGTCACAATCACCTTCGCCGTTTTGCGCGCCAAATTCGCGATCTCGCGACTTAAATTACGCACGCCTGCTTCGAAGGTGTAACAACGAATCAAAGTCAAAATCGCCTCATCAGAAATTGAAAATTCATTAGCATTTAATCCGTTATCTTTGCGCTGTCTTGAGAGTAAATGCTGCTTGGCGATGTGCAGCTTCTCATTTTCAGTATAGCCCGAGAGTTGGATGATCTCCATGCGGTCGCGCAGCGGGATAGGAATCGTTGCAAGGCTGTTGGCTGTAGCAACAAACATCACTTTCGACAAATCATAATCAACCTCAAGATAATGGTCAGAAAAATTACAATTCTGCTCGGGATCAAGCACCTCAAGCAATGCCGAAGCAGGATCGCCACGAAAATCATGCGACATTTTATCGATCTCATCGAGTAACATTAGCGGATTCACTCTCTCTGCCTTGCGCATTGATTGAATGATGCGCCCAGGCATAGAGCCAATGTAAGTACGTCGATGACCACGAATTTCAGATTCATCGCGCACTCCTCCGAGTGAAACTTTTACATATTTTCTTCCCAAGCTTTCAGCGATTGATTTAGCGAGTGAAGTTTTACCGACGCCAGGCGCGCCTACGAGACAAAGGATCGGACCCTTAGAATCTTTCGTCTTCATTTGCACCGCGATGAATTCGATGATGCGCTCTTTCACTTTTTCTAAACCGTAATGATGCTTGTCTAAAATTTTCTTAGCACGAGCCAGATCTACTCCGAGTTTACTTCTTCTTGTCCAAGGCAGAGCGCAAATCCATTCAAGATAATTACGAACCACACCAGATTCAGAAGAAAATGGATTCATTTTTTCGAGCTTATTCAATTCGCTGTCACATTTTTTTCGCGCTTCTTTTGGCAATTTTAGATGAGCCAATTTCTCTTTGATCTCCTTGGTTTCAGCCTCTTCATCTTGTCCAAGTTCTTTCTTAATATTTTTCATCTGCTCATGCAGATAAACTTCTTTTTGATGCTTGGTAAATTTTTCTTGAACCGACTTATTGATGCGCTCTTCAGCTTGCCCGATCTCGATTTCTGATTTTATGATTTCGAGCAATTTAAAAAATTTCTGCTCGATGCTATCTTCGTCGAGAACTTTTTGTTTATTATCAAGCGAACCACTGACGTAAGTAGCGATCATGTAAATCACTTCATGCGGCGCGCGCAACTTCGCAACCGAAGCTAGAATTTCTGGGGTGATGCGCTTGTTGTAAGCTGCGTATTTAGCGAAATTATCGATGCAGGCCTTGATCAATCCGAGAGTCTCATTCGTGTCGGCGATAGTTTTTTGCTCGAGAACAATATCCGCTTCACAAGTAAAAAATTTTTCAGAGCTGATGATTTTTGTAATGCGCGCGCGCACCAATCCTTGCAGGATAACTTTGAAAGTTCCGTCGGATGTGCGGATAGCTTCAACGATGCTGCACAAAGTGCCGGTGCGGTGAATATTTTTCTCGTCAAACTCGTCAAGATCAGGATTGGTTTGTGTCACCGCCAAAACTGGTAAACCTAGGCGCCGAGCATCTTCAATTGAGTTCACGGATTTTTCACGACCAACTAAAATTGTCGTCGTCATTTGCGGAAAAATCACCACGTCGCGCAAAGGCAAAGCGTGAAAAATTTGTGGTTGCGGTTGTTTTTGCTGCGTCATGATTGAAGAAAATAAAATTCATCCAAAACCTAGTAACCGATTTTCGAAATACAATGCTGACAGCTCTAGCTCTTATCTCCTCTTTCGCTCTTTTTATCTGTCTTTATTTTTTAGCGCAGGAAAAGCAGAAATTTTCGCTAACCCGCGGTCAGCTTGATCGCGCAGAAAATGAAATAAATTTCTTACGAAACGAAAAAGAAAAAGAGTTATTGCAGCTTTCAGAAAATTTGATGAATAAAAACAGCGAACAGCAAAATATTTTTAGCGAAAATTTATTTAAAACTTTTGAAAGCGTCACCGCAAAACTTCACGCGCTTGATGAAGAGGTAAAAAAATCCTCCGCTGAAATTAACAAAACTAAAAATGCGTTACTAAGTCCTGGAGGCGCTGGACGCACGGCCGAAATCACTTTGGAAAATATTTTGAAGAGCTCGAATCTTCTCGAAAAAGAAACGCTCACTTCGGTTGGCGATTATATTTTGCAGTCGCATTTTGGTTCGAATTTAGGCTCTGAAGCAAAGCGTCCTGACGCAATTTTATTTTTGCCTGACAATCAGATTATCGTAATCGACAGCAAGTCATCTCCGCATTTTTTAGAACTCGCTGAAGCGCAAAATGATGAGGAGAAAAAAGAGATTTTAGGAAAAATTAAAACCAAATTCCGCAGACATCTCGAAGACTTGAAGCGCAAGGATTACGCCAATTTTCTTTTCGAAGAATTACGCACCAAAAATTCATCCGATTACAAAATTTTTCTGGTGATGTTTTTGCAAACTGAACAAATGCTTGAGGTGCTAAAAAAAGCCGACAGCACCTTCGAACAAAACGCCTTTGAGGCCGGAATAATTGTGGCAACTCCCGTGGTTTTGATGCATCTTTTATCCAACGTAAAATTCGTCGTTGATCGGGTGAAGCAGGAGAAAAATATTGAAATTCTAAAAGTAGAAATGCGCAAACTTTTGGATGCTTTGGTGATGATTGTGAAGGAATCGAGTGAGCTAGGAAGATCGATGAATAAAGCGCTGATCGGCTATAATAAACTAGCAAAAAATCTTAATCGCGCAACGGCACTGGGGAAAAATATTTCAGAGCTTGGACTAGAAGGGAAAAAATCTGCGGAGATGAAAATGTTAGAAGAATTTGTTGTGAGTGAAGAGAGTGAGTAAATTATTCTTTTCGCCCCGAGGCGAACTCTCTAATTAAAAAATGTTTTAATTTTTTTTAAAAACTTTGTTTTTGCAAAACTCTCTTCCTCATTCTTAAAAATATTTCTGACTTTAATCCACAGCACGATTCCACCAAGAATGATCACGGCAATATTCTTAAAAATTATTGGCTCATTATCGATCATGAAGCCAAAAATTAACCAAAAAATTACCCCCACAATTGAGAAAAAATACATCCAAAAAGAGATCCCTTTGGTATCTCTAGTTTTAATTGTTTTGATGGCCTGCGGAACGTAACCGATCATGGTGAAGAAAGCGGCTAGGGATGCTATTATGTCGGGAGTAGTCATTATCTACCGAACCCTCTGGGCTTACCAACCTCCTTAGTTAGAAGGGGATTCCATTCGTTCTGATTTTTTTTTGTTGGAGAAAAGACTGTGGCACTTTCCAGAAATCCCTTTGGTAGCTTTCCGGACTCCACCGCTTCTAATATATTCTTACCATCCATGGGGTGAATACTGGTACACACAAAATCTCCATTAAATTTATGGTGAGTATATGCGGGAAATCTCAATAGATTCATTGACTCTGGAGGGAAATCAATGCGCACTTCACAATCTTTTCTCTCATCTGGATCTTCACAAATGCCACAGAAATTTAATGTCACCCCCGCTTCTTTACCTATTGTACATACATACAAAACCCTGTCGCCGGGGTGGTAATGTGAGTCCGTAGAATTATTCGACTCAGTTCTTCTGCGCTCAAAATTCATCAGAGTTCCGCTGCTTGCATTATATTCTGTTGGCTTGGTAATTACAGAAGTGACTTCTTCGTGAAACTTTTCATTTGCCTTGTCAGTAAAAATGCTTCTTTGGATCTCTAGGTGAACCATTCTGGCAACATCTTCCGGAAGAGTTGCGATACGATCTAGAGAATACATTTTATCTATTTGCTCTCTGCTATATTCAGCAACTCTAGTTATTTTAGACGTAGCAATTGCGATAGCTTGCTCTGGATTTTTTGTTTCAATTCTGAACGGCACGTGATTTTCAATATCCAAAACACCTAGTGAATTTTCAATAGTAACTAGTTCATATTCCAATAGATCATTCAGACTTTTATCTTTGGATGGGGTTATTCCCTTCTTGCCATAACGAATAGTAACTGGTTCCCTAGATCCAATAATAACGTGCCCGAATCCATCTCCCTTCTTAGTCTCAACATCATAGGACCAAAGGCTGTAAGCTGCTTTTTTATTAGATAAATCAATTCTAGAGGCCCCGAATGTTGGATTGGCTTTTATTCTAC
>CAIQBQ010000134.1 GCA_903870105.1 uncultured Alphaproteobacteria bacterium
AAATTGTTCGGTAAATTGAAGGATGGAAATATTGATGAGGCCAAGTTGTCTGGCGAATTTTACGAAGGAAAATTTTCTTACTCGGGTGTACTTGGTCTTAAGAGTAACAAGACCATTAACGGCAATATGTTATTTGAAAATGCCAATCTTAATCCGCTACTTTCTGATCTCTTTGGCATTAGTTCCATTACTGGAGTAGGTAATTTTGCAGCAAATATTACGGCGGTCGCAAACGGTAAAAGTGAATTTTTGAAGCAGTTAAAAAGTGAAATTAAATTTAGTTCTAATGTGCCGAGCGTGGAAGGATATGGTTTGAGCGATTTAGTTAAAAAAATGTTTGCGCCACAAACTTATCGTCAGGAATTGCTTACGCCGGAAAAGCTTCTCTTTAATCCAGAAACAAAAACCATTTTTAAGCAAGCGAGTGGAACGATTAAGATCAACGGCGACAAGGATGGAAGGGTGAGAATAAATATTTCTGCTCCGGCAATTAATGGAATTTTGTCGGGCACATTTAGCACTGAAGACAAGGCAATTGATCTTCTCTTTAATGCGATTTTCTTAACTGGAAATGCGACGAAACAAACCCCGATTAATATTGCCACTAACCTTCGCGGCAAGTTGGATAATATATTGCAGAGCACTAATATTGATCAGGTCAGGCAGTATCTTGGTTTATCAGCTACAGAAAAATCTAAAATCGTAACAACTCCATAATTTCAAGTTTGAAATAATTCAAAATATACAGCCTTACCTTTGTTCTTCTTAACTTTTACTTCGGCATTCATCGGTGCAAAAGTTGGAAATTAGGGGTAAAAAGTAGCGCGTTTAGAATTATTAAAAGTCGAATTGACGGACAAAAAATAATAAGAAATGACGAAAATTTCAGCGCAGAAAATTTTAGAGCAGAAGGGTGGCGAAAAAATTATTTGCCTTACCGCCTACACTTTTCCAGTAGCAAAAATTCTGGATGAATGCTGCGACATTATTTTAGTCGGAGATACGCTCGGAATGACGATTTACGGTCTTCAAAACACTATCGAAGTAAGTTTGGAAATGATGATTAATCACGGCAAGGCGGTGGTAAGGGCGGTAAAAAAATCTTTAGTTATTGTTGATCTGCCTTTCGGAACTTACGAAAAATCTCTCGAGCAAGCTTTGGAATCGGCACAAAAAGTAATTAATGAGACGGGCTGTGATGCTATTAAAATCGAGACTTCGCGTGATCTAGTCGCCACGGTAAAATTTCTTGTCAAAAATAAAATTAATGTGGTTGGACATGTTGGATTGTTACCACAACAAGTAGAAGAAATGAGCGGTTATCGCTATCAAGGTCGCGACGAAAATTCGGCAAAAGAAATTTTAGAAACAGCAAAATTAATTGCCGAAGCTGGCGCTTTTGCTTTGGTAATTGAGGCAGTTCCTGCGGATCTTGCGACGAAAATTACGCAAGCAATTTCAATTCCAACGATCGGCATCGGAGCTTCTGCGGAGTGTGACGGACAGGTGTTGGTGATTGACGACTTACTCGGACTTAATCAAGAATTTAAGCCGCGTTTTGTAACTCGTTACGAGAATTTGACAGAAAAAATTTCAGCAGCGGTTACGAAATTTTCTGTCGACGTGAAGACAAAGAAATTTCCAGCGAAAGAGAATCTAATTTAAATTTTGTATCCGATATTAATCAGCTCATTTTCATTAAATCTTTCGTCACTCTCGATTTTTTTATCGATCATAAATTCCATCTTCATCTCTATTTCTTCCCCAGCTTTGAGTCTGTATTTGTGTAGGCAAAGGCATTGATAGCGAATCAAATATTTTTCTACATATTTTGGTTCAACAATCAAAGCTGGACGAAAGTTAATAGTTTTTTTTGAAATATTTTTGACGTGATAAATGGCCAACGTTTTCAAGTTGGTATAAGATTCTCCTTCTGGTTTTAGCACTGTAAATTCGACCTTCTCGCTATAGTCAAGAGCGTTAACAGAGAGTTTAATTTGCTTGCCAATTTCTTTGGGAAAGTAATAGGAAAGAAAAAATGGCTGACATTTTTGACTGATTTGACAAAACCAGTTGAAGGGTTGAATCGCGAAAAATGCGATTAACAAAATTGCTGCGAAGCGAATGGCGATGAGGAGTAAGGGGTTCATTAAATAGTTTGCTTGAAATAGTTAATAGTTTTTTCTAAGCCAATTTCGAGATCAATTTTTGGAGAAAAATTAATTAATTTTTGCGCTTTTTCAATCACCGGTTTGCGTTGGAGCGGATCATTTTGTGGAAGTGATTTGAAGATAATTTTTGATCGCGACTTGGTGAGTTTAATAATTTTTTCTGCTAATTCGAAAATTGTAAACTCACTTGGATTGCCAAGATTTATTGGGCCGAATTCTTTTGAGTCGAGATTCATAAAATTAGTTATGCCGTCGATTAAATCATCGACGTAACAGAATGATCTTGTTTGCTTTCCATCCCCGTAAATAGTGATTTCATCACCCTTCAGGGCCTGTATAATAAAATTAGAAACAACCCTTCCGTCATTTACAGCCATGCGTGGACCGTAGGTGTTAAAAATGCGAACTATTTTAATTTCAACACCATATTGGCGGTGATAATCGTAAAAAAGAGTCTCGGCAACGCGCTTGCCTTCATCGTAGCAAGAGCGCGCTCCAATCGTGTTAACATTGCCGAAATATTCTTCATTCTGTGGATGAACCAACGGATCGCCATAAATTTCAGAAGTTGAAGCCTGAATAATTTTTGCCTTCACGTTGCGCGCTAATTCAAGCATATTGATTGCGCCCATGACGCAAGTTTTTGTAGTGTGAACTGGATTATGTTGGTAGTGAATTGGTGAAGCTGGGCAGGCTAAATTGTAGATCTCGTCAATCTCTAAGTGGATTGGTTGCGTGACATCATGACGAATAGCTTCAAAGCGCGGATTAGAAAGAAGATGCTCAATATTTTTTTTGCTGCCGGAGAAGTAATTATCGAGTGAGATTACTTCATCTCCTCTGGAATTACCCATCGCCAAAAGTTTTTCACATAAGAATGAGCCAAGAAAACCTGCACCGCCGGCGACTAAAATTCGTTTCATTTTTTTTTGGATTGTTGAATTTTGTAAAAAATTAATGGCTCAAATGATAAATCGTAACCATGCTTCTTTCTGTTATTATTCCCTGCTACAACGAAAAAAATACAATCAATGCGATTATTAATGCCGTAAGGAATTCGCCCTATCCACATAAGGAAATCATCGTTATTGACGATTGTTCAACTGACGGTACGAGGGAGAAATTAAAAAATGAAATCTCACCTCTCGTAGCAAAAATTATTTATCACGAAGTCAATCAAGGAAAGGGGGCGGCACTTAGAAGTGGAATTGCTGCGGCGAGAGGCGACGTGGTTATTATTCAAGATGCTGATTTGGAATATGATCCAAATGAATATCCAAAATTACTCGCGCCGATTTTAGAGAATAAAGCTGACGTAGTTTTCGGTTCGCGTTTTATAGGCAGTGACGCCAGGCGCGTGCTTTATTATTGGCATCGAATTGGTAACGGATTTTTGACGATGCTTTCAAATATTTTTACCAATCTAAATTTAACCGACATGGAAACTTGCTACAAAGTTTTCCGTCGCGAAATCATTCAGCAAATTCACATCGAAGAAAATCGTTTTGGTTTTGAGCCGGAAATTACTGCAAAAGTTGCTAAGCTAAAATGTCGAATTTACGAAGTTGGCATTAGCTACTACGGTCGCACCTATTCTGAGGGCAAGAAGATTACTTGGAAAGACGGGGTTAGGGCGATCATTTGCATTTTGAAATACAACTTATTCAAGAGTAAGTAATGGGTGATTACAGCGGAGTTGAAGAGCTACCGATCATCGAAAAATATCTAAAAAATTATAATCACGATTTGGTTCTGAAGTTGTCAGAATTTCTCAAAAATAAAGAAATATTAGAATTCGGCTCCGGCATCGCAACCTTGGCACAAATATGGAAATCGCAAACAGGAATATCTCCAGAATGCTTAGAGATTGATCCTAATTTATGTAACGTTGTCACGCAGCGCGGATTCAAGTGTTACAGCAGTTTAGGCTCGATTACTAATAAATATGATGGGATTTACACCTCAAACGTTCTCGAGCATATTGAAGATGATATTGCGGCGTTAAAAAACCTGAACTCACTGCCAAATAAAGACGCAATAATCGCAATCTATGTGCCGGCTTTTATGCTACTATATTCTGGCCTAGATATTTCTGTCGGACATTTTCGCCGA
>CAIQBQ010000135.1 GCA_903870105.1 uncultured Alphaproteobacteria bacterium
AAATTTTTTATACAAAAATAAGCAGGAAATTTTCTTAGTTTTGAACTTCTTGTTGACGTATTAACTTTTCCTGGATCCCCGCCTTCGCGGGAATGACGTTTACGAGAATAACGTTTACGAGGATGACGTTTACGAGGATGACGTTTACGAGAATAACGTTTACGAGAATGACGTTTACGAGAATAACGTTTACGGGAATAAGGTTTACGGGGATTACGCTTAAAGCAATGCACTCACTTAACCGCGTCATCCCCGCGAAGGCGGGGATCCAGTAAATATCAAGCCCGAATCAAATGTCGGAAGATTTGCTCCAAATCTGGCTGCCTTGTTGAGATATCTTTAATGCAAATTTTTTCACCGGCGATGATTCGCAAAATTTCTGCAACTTCAATTTTTGTTGGATCGTAAGTGATTGAAAATTTGTCGTGAGCCAAAAATTTTGTGACAAGAGTTGGAAAAAGCGAAGCCATGTCTGGCCTGATCGCATCAGCTGCATCAATTATTAACTCCTTACTTGAAAGCAGCTTCATTAAATTTTCAGTGCGATCATTTGCGATCACTTCTCCGCGATTAATTACCGCAATTTCATCACATAATTTTTCTGCTTCTTCGAGATAATGCGTAGTTAACAAAACAGTTGTTCCGGCCTTGTTTAATTTTTTTACGTAATCCCAAAGTTGATTACGCAACTCAACATCCACACCAGCTGTTGGCTCATCGAGCACTAAAATTTCTGGATTGTGAACAAGTGCTTTTGCCACCAATAAACGCCGGCGCATTCCACCAGAAAGACTGCGTGGCGCAGAATTTGCTTTATCTTTCAAACCAAGCGCTTCGATTATTTCTTCAGTGCGGCGCTCAGATTTTCTTACCCCAAAATATCCGGCATAAATTTCCAGAGTTTCGCGCACATTAAAAAACGGATCGATAATTAATTCTTGCGGCACAATTCCGATTTTGAATTTTGCCGCTTGTGGATTTTCATCGATGTTGATGCCGGCTATCTTAACCGAACCAGAGCTTTTATTTACTAGCCCGGCAAGAATATTAATGATCGTCGATTTACCTGCGCCATTCGGCCCAAGCAATCCAAAAAATGATCCTTTTTTAATTTCTAGATCGATTGATTTGAGCGCAACTTTCTCACCTTTTTTATAAGTCTTGCTGAGGTTTTTTATTTCAATTGCGAGCATTTCGGCACTCCATTTATTTTTTTCGCGATACCATTTTCATTCACAATGTAAGTGGTTGGAATCATTTCTATTTCAGGAAAATTATTAACACTCGCATTAGCCAGCAAAGCATTCGCATAGCTGAGCTTATCTGCTCGCGCTAAAATCTCTTTTAGTGATGTTCTACGATCAATGCTAAGTCCAATAATATCAATGTCGGGGCACTCTTTGTGCAACTCGTCAATCTCGACCATTGCTCGCGCACAATTTTCGCACCAGTAAGCCCAAAAATTCACCACAACAATTTTGCCGCGCAGCTTTTTTAAATCGAAATCTTTGCCGTCGAAAGTTGTGACAACAAGATTTTTAGGCTCGTCCGCAAAAAGCGTTTTTGAAAAAATGCAGAGCAAAAAAATAGCAAGGAGAGAGACCTTCATTTTGATTAAAATTATTTTTTCGTCATTTTTTCGTAAGCGAGGATAAGAAAGGCGCGCCTCATAATAATTGAAAAACTCCACTGACTTTGAGCCTTAACAGAAATAGCGAGTTAACTTTTTACAAAAATTCTTGAACTAAAGTTAGCGCCGAAATCATTGCTGTATCTGCCCTCAAGATCCGAGGCCCGAGCGAGATTGCAAAAAGATTCTTGAGCTGACGCATTTTACTAAATTCGCTTTCTGAAAAACCACCTTCTGGCCCAATTAAAACTACGATTTCTTTTTCTCTGTCACGCAGCGCAGGCAAAACTTCACTCGCTTTTGCGCCTTGCCCAGACTCATCACAGAGAATTAAAATCTTCTTCTCAATTCCGTCTTCGCACAAAAACTTCTCCAGCTTTTTCAACGGAAAAATTTCTGGAAAATCATTTCTCTCGCACTGTTCACAAGCCTCTTTCACATTCGCCGAAAAACGTTCGAGATTAATTTTATCGACAATTGTTCGCTGGGTTAAAATCGGCTGAAACCTTGCAACGCCTAATTCTGTTGCCTTCTCTGCCACAAAATCAATTCGTACATTTTTGATTAGTGCAAAAGCCAAGGTGAAGTTTGGAACTTTTTTTAAGTCAGAAATTTTTTCACCAACTTCCACGCTCAAAGATTTTTTTTCGATCTCGGTAATTTGTGCTATAAACTCACCATCTATCCCATTAAAAATAAAAAACCTGT
>CAIQBQ010000136.1 GCA_903870105.1 uncultured Alphaproteobacteria bacterium
ATTGCAATCGAAACTGCCTTGCTTGAGTTTGGTGGGGGATGGTGGAATTTCTAGTGTAGGGGTGAAATCCGTAGATATTAGAAGGACCACCGGTGGCGAAAGCGACCATCTACGCCAATACTGACGCTAAGGTACGAAAGCGTGGGGAGCAAACAGGATTAGATACCCTGGTAGTCCACGCACTAAACGATGAATGCTAGTTGTCGGGGCCTTAGGCTTCGGCGGCGAAGTTAACACGATAAGCATTCCGCCTGGGGAGTACGGTCGCAAGACTAAAACTCAAAGGAATTGACGGGGACCCGCACAAGCAGTGGATTATGTGGTTTAATTCGATGCTACGCGAAAAACCTTACCAACCCTTGAATCCCATTGACCGGTACAGAAATGTACCTTTGTAGCAATACACAGTGGAGACAGGTGTTGCATGGCTGTCGTCAGCTCGTGTCGTGAGATGTTAGGTTAAGTCCTTCAACGAGCGCAACCCTCATCCTTATTTGCCATCGGGTTATGCCGGGAACTATAAGGAAACTGCCTACGACAAGTAGGAGGAAGGTGGGGACGATGTCAAGTCATCATGGCCCTTATGGGTTGGGCTACACACATAATACAATGGTGGTTACAGCAGGAAGCCAAGGAGCAATCCCGAGCAAATCCCTAAAAGCCATCTCAGTTCAGATTGAGGGCTGCAACTCGCCCTCATGAAGTTGGAATTGCTAGTAATCGTGGATCAGCATGCCACGGTGAATACGTTCTCGGGTCTTGTACACACTGCCCGTCAAGCCATGGAAGCTGTTTCTACCTGAATAGAGTGAGCTAACCGCAAGGAGGTAGCTCTACACGGTAGGAGGGGTGACTGGGGTTAAGTCGTAACAAGGTAGCAGTAGGGGAACCTGCGGCTGGATTACCTCCTTAGAGAACTGAAGTCAGTCTTCGGATTGACTTCCATTAAAGTGACTGTTCACGCAGTCATTCTCAAAAAACAATGTGGGCGGAACTATCGTCTTTATTTTTCTTATTTATTAATTTTGTGTTTCACTGAGATTATCAAGAAATGAATTCTTGATAATCTCTTAGACACTCGCGACTTTTACCAGCGATCCCCCTTCTCATCTCTACCCCCCCCTCACCTCTTATTCCCCACAAAGCTATTTTTCCTAGATTTTAGACAAAAAATTCCTCAACTCATAAGGCCATATTAACAAAACTATATTTCCGAGCGAGAGGTAATTTCGTTCCGAAACCTTCATGAGATCATAAGAATCGAAGCTGCGGTTTACAAATTCCCATGGCGGAGCTTACTAAATAGACCATCAGGTCACCTTAAAGGTGGCGCAGAACCTAGTCGCGCAAGTCAGAATATTTTTGTGATTTTGAGCCAAAAAGTGGAAGGAAGGAAAATCTTGCCAATAAATTTTAAGGAAATTTTATGCTTTGGAAAAATCAAAAATTTCTCAGTTACAAAATCTGTAAATCACAATGTTTTACGAGGCGCAAGAGAGCGTCATGTGGAAGATTAATGTTGGCCAGCTACCTCTATTGATAAGCGAGCGTCCAAAGCATATAAGATTTGACCAATGATTTTGTAAAAAAAATAGGGAATAAAAAATTCCACAATGCGGCACAATAATTTGCTCAAGATCATAAAAAACTCAACACAACAATCGCATATCTGGACCTTTAAAAAACAGCTCCAGATCAAAAAACCAGCTGATTTTCAACGAAATTAAAGAATGAGAGTCTTTGCTTTCATCAGCTCCAGAAGCGATAGCGCAACCTTTAGGCTTAACACCCCACTTTAACACTCGACAAAACTGTTGAGTGCGAGCAACCAGAATCAAATTCATCGCTAAATAAATCTCGCCTCGTCAACCGGCTAAAATAAATTTTTGTTACCCGGCAAATTTTAGCCGATAAAATCAAAGTTCTGCGAGGATTTACGTGTAAAAATCATGCGACTCACATTCTTCAAATTAAATCCTAAAATCTTCCCCGAGATAGACCTTTCTTGTCTCTTCGTGCTCGACTATTTCTTCTTTAGAGCCAGAAGTTAAAATTCTTCCATCGTAAACAATGTAGGCTCGATCAACGATCGACAAGGTTTCGCGCACATTATGATCGGTAATTAAAACGCCGATTCCGCGATCTTTTAAATGCATTACCATCTGACGAATATCATTCACGGCGATTGGATCAACTCCAGCAAAAGGCTCGTCGAGCAAGATAAATGAAGGATTTGTAGCCAATGCCCTAGCAATTTCGACTCTTCTTCTTTCGCCCCCAGAGAGTGCTAAAGCATGAGATTTACGAATATGATTAATGGAAAATTCTAACAACAATTCTTCCAACTTTTCTTTGCGCTTAATCTCGTTAGTTTCGGTAATCTCAAGGATGGAATAGATGTTATCTTCAACAGTCATGTCGCGAAAAATAGAAGCCTCTTGTGGTAAATAACCCAGACCGAGGCGAGCGCGATGGTACATCGGCATATGCGTAATATCGAGCTGATCGATAAAAATATTCCCAGAATCAGCATTAACCAAACCAACCATCATGTAAAAACAGGTGGTTTTTCCCGCTCCGTTTGGACCGAGCAAGCCAACAACTTCGCTCTGCTTTATTTTTAAGCTCACGTCGCGGATTACCATTTTTTTACCGTAAGATTTCTGCAAATTTGTCGCACTTAATATTTTATTGTTCATATTCCGTCTTTGATTTTTTTATTTCGCCAGCATCACTGCCAAGAATTACCACCACTCGTTTATCGCCACCGCTATTAGAGATCGACGTCTCATCTTTCTTGCCCAGGAATCGACCTTTTTTCGTTGTTAAATCGTAAAGAAATTTATTTCCGCTCGCGATTGATGTGCCGTTATTAACGATCACATTTTTTTCCAAGACAAAAGTATTTTGTTGCGGATCGTAAAAACCCGAATCTCCACTCCCAACAAATTCCTCACTAAAAATTTTAACATTTTCTTTAGCTTCTATTTTTTTGATTTTTGATTTCTTGGAATCTTGTCCGGCTTTATTTTCTTCGTAAAACACCGTCATTTTTTGCGCTAACAAGCTACTTTCATTCTTCTCCACCACGACATTATGCAAAAAATTTACTTCCTGAGATTTGCGCTTGATGTCGATGATGTCAGACCTTATTCTAGTCGGAGAGCCCTTTGTTGTTGAGGCTTCACACGCTTCTGAGGTAACTAAATTAAAAATTATGCAGATCGCTAAAAAACGTTTCACTTTCTTTATTGTTGGTTGTGTGGTTATTCTTTTTACCGTGCTTCAAGCTAGTAAGAACATAGGCGCGAGTGATGTCACGAGATTTAATCGCGATCTAAAAAACTACAACGCCAAATTACAAATCTTTGATCGAGACTCGAAACTCGTGGCTAGTTTCAAGATCGCAATCGCTAAAAGTGATGATCAAAAAATGTACGGGTTAATGAATCTTGACAACCTTCCCAAAGATCACGGGATGCTTTTTCCATTCAAAGAAAGTCAGGTGATTAACATGTGGATGAAAGATACCAAAATTCCACTAGATATGATTTTCATTGATGACGATGACGAAATTTCCATAATTAAAAGCGACGCCAAGATAAATTCTCTCGAACTAATTTCCTCAGAAAAGGAAGCAAAATATGTTCTTGAGATCAATGCCGGCCTAGCAAAGGAATTTGGAATGGAAGCAAGACAAAAAGTACAAATTTTAAATTAATGAAAACTATTCAGCTCGCGAGGCCGGAATATTTAGAACTCAATAAAATTCTTGGCCTATTGTTTATTTTTGCTCTACTCACCTCCTGCTCTAAAAAAGAAAATGAAAAAACCAACGCCGAAGCTTCTTATGTAGAGGCAATGAAGCTGTTGAAAAAAAAAGATTATTCCGAAGCCGCTACTGAATTTGAAAAAATTGATGATGATTTTCCTTTTTCGAGATGGGCGTTAAAGGCGCAAACCATGGCAACTTATGCGCGCTATAAAAACGAAGATTACGTAAAGCTAGTTGCTAATGTTGATGATTTTTTGCGCTTAAATCCATCTAGCGAATATGTGCCCTACATGATCTATATGAAAGGCCTGACTTACTACAATCAAATTACTGATATTGAGCGAGCTCAGGATAATGCTCAGCAAGCTTCTTTTATTTTTCGCGAGCTAATCGCTCGTTTTTCACAAACAGACTATGCCGATGATGCAAAAGGAAAATTATCTTTTATTGACGAACATTTAGCTGGAGCAAAAATGGCGATCGGTCGCTATCAAATCGCATCACGGAATTATGTTGGGGCGGTTATTAGTTTTAACGAGGTTCTTTCTCGTTACCGTTATACAAAACAAACTCCTGAAGCTTATTTTCGTCTTGTTGAGGTTTATTATAAAATTGGCCTAAAAGAAGAGGGAAAGAAGGCAAAGCAAAAGTTGCGGCAAAAATTCCCAGATGATTATTGGACCAAAATTTCTACAAAAATCACCCCCAGATAAATTGCAATAAACCCGAATTTCCAATTATCATTAATTAGTTGCCCCGAACTGCCTCCGCGTTCTTTATCTCTCTGCTTTAGCAAGGCTTCTCCCCGCTGTTTTTTACCAGAAATTAATATGGAACAGATTGCCTATAAATTACATCATCTCTTACTGGCTTCAGAAGTAGGTTCGGTTCTGAGCTTTTCGCTAACTGTTTCCATGGCCGTCAATCAGAAGCGGTAAAAGTTAAAGACCTCAAAAAGGTTATCATCGATAACACTTTGCTGCCAAAGAACTTCGAATTTCTCGCCACTCCAAGCTTTACAACAAAACTTAAGAAAGATTAGTAAAGCTCTTGCAGCAGGACCTCAGCGCTCTTCGTCAAACCCTTCTGCGTCAATCTCTGGATATATTCATATCAAACAAATTAGACGAGGGAGTAAGTCCGCCAGAAGTCTCAAAACAATCTTTGGCAGAGTGGCTCGTGATTTAGAGTGTAGAACAAACTCAAGTCAAAGAGCTGGTTATTCAGCAAAAAATCTTACTAAAATCTTCACTTCAATTCTAAATCAAAACCAAGACAGCCCTGACCCAGGAAAGAAAAAGTAAGAACAAGCTTTATTCTCTTCACGAACCAGAGGACTCCGTTTCATCACCAAAGGCAAGGCGCGGACGCGCATAAACCGGCCTTAGAATGAACAAAAAATACTTGGGTTAAAATTAAAATAGTCTTCGCGGATCTTAATTCAGATGATCCAATCGGAAATCACGCCAGAGTCTTCATCTCTAGTCAAAAAAGAGGCGTTCCAACGGCAATCAAAAAATCTGAAAAGAAGATCGACAATTGAGTCGATGATTGGTCGCATGAAGTAATAAGGAAGACTGGGTCTTTGTAGACCAAAAGGGCAATGTTGCAAATCACCCAAAGAATTTTGTTATTTTCTCTAAATTTCTCAATTATTTTGTTGCTCCAAAAACCTCATGAAGCTATGTTTCACATGCCTTTACAGCTCTTTCAAGAATGTTTTCTTTAAACAAAATAGCAAAACCAAATGTCTTTTGCGTCAAAAAAAATTTTGCGACGTTCCCATTATAATTTGAAACACGACGCCGAAGGAAAATCTCGTCCTGCCTGGCCAACTGATTCCAAAATCACGACATTGTTTTCAGAGTATCAAAAATACCGCTATCAACTCCGTGAAATTTGGGATGGGTCAAAAACATTAGTCATGTGGCCGCTAATGAATCCAGGTGTAGCTTGCTGATAAGAACTGGTAAATTTACGCGCTCTTGGGATTTTGGCGGACAGTTAGTCGTCAATTTTCATGCTTATCGTGCACAGATAAAAATCGATTGCTGTAAGTAAAAGATCTGGTCGGCCCAAAAAATGATGAGATGATTCTAAAAATGGCCAATGAAGCCAAAACAATTGTATGAGCCTTCGAACAACAGCCAAAAATGCCTCGTTCTCGAGGACAAAATTTAATCGAGTTGCTTCAGCATCATCCTGGTTTTTCTTATTTACGTCTCTCGCAAGATGGAGCGCCGAGCCATCCACTTTATTTGTTATCATGGGATCTGACTCCTAAGCCTTACTAAGTAACTAATTATCCTTCCCTGAAGAAGACTGTTTTTATTCTTAATAATTTCCAAGCCAATAAATTTTGGCAATACGAGTTCAAACAGGCGGAGTAAAAATAAAACTAAAATCCTCAGCTTCGCAATCTTTGGCAGAACTACTGAGATAGTTAAGAACCGATCCTAGATTTGCCCGGCCCCGGTTAAAAGTGAGGCAATTTTATGCCCCGACATTTTCTTTTAGCATAAACAATAGACATATATTTTCTTCTTGCTTCGTGCGACCAATTATCGATCTTCTTTTGAACTGTTTTTTTGTTACAACAAAAGAATCCCCGGCATTAAACTGAATTGGACTTGAGGACTAGCCTTCGACATTGCGCTCTAATTAGGAAAGATGAGCAAACTCAACTTCCAAATTATTTCAAGGAATCATCCAGACTAAAATCATCGCGTCATGTTTTGATGTGAAGAGATTTTTTCTAATGATGAGACTCTTAGCGTAAGGAATAAAGTTTTTAAAAATTAGGCAATAAAAAACCCGCCCAGGTTTTAATCTAGGCGGGTTTTGCTGTTTTTGTTTGTGCTTAATGCCACTTATTGGCTTGGCGACAACCTACTCTCACTGGCCACGAAGACCAAATACCATCGGCGCGACATGCGTTTCACTTGCGAGTTCGGAATGTATCGAGTGGTTCCACACCGCTATCCTCACCAAGCCAACAAGTGGCATTACGACTGTTGTCTTAACTGGATTCTATTGCTAGCCAAAAGAAGTTTTGGTTAGCAATAGAATGTCAATTATTCCAACAATTAAATGATAACTAAAGATACTAGCGAATGAATTACTGTGTCTATCTCAAAACCCTAAATGCAGATTAATTCCACACATAGTTTAAAAATAAGCCAATCGGGTAATTAGTACTGGTTAGCTCAAAGCGTTACCGCTCTTACACACCCAGCCTATCAACGTGGTAGTCTTCCACGACCCTAATAGGGAAAATTTGTTTTGAGGGAGGCTTCCCACTTAGATGCTTTCAGCGGTTATCCCGTCCATACTTAGCTACCCAGCAATGCTCCTGGCGGAACAACTGGAACACCATTGGTATGTTCAACTCGGTCCTCTCGTACTAGAGTCAACTCCTCTCAATTTTCCAAACACCTGCGGCAGATAGGGACCGAACTGTCTCACGACGTTCTGAACCCAGCTCACGTACCACTTTAATCGGCGAACAGCCGAACCCTTGGGACCTTCTTCAGCCCCAGGATGTGATGAGCCGACATCGAGGTGCCAAACGATTCCGTCGATATGAACTCTAGGGAATC
>CAIQBQ010000137.1 GCA_903870105.1 uncultured Alphaproteobacteria bacterium
AATGGCGCGATTTCTTTCGGCCAAATAATTCCATTTTCGTCGTGATTCGCTTCAATTGCCGCCGCAACAACACGCGATGCGCCGATTCCGTAGCAACCACAATTCGGATAAATTTTTTCGCCGGCAGGACCCATTACTGTGGCTTCCATTGCTTTGCTATACTTCAAGCCAGAGTTAAAAATGTGACCAACCTCAATACCGCGCCTTGTGTTTAATTGATCTGCCGGGATTGGGCATTTTTCCACAACATGCATTTCATCAGCCATCGCGTAAAGATTTTTGGCGTCAGCAAGCGAAAGATTGGGCTCATCGAATTTCTTGTCGTAGTAAATCGCGCTTTCTCCAGTGTCGGCTAAAACGTGAAATTCATGAGAAAGATCACCGCCGATTGCCCCAGTATCTGCGCGCACCGCCATTGGCTTTAAACCCATTCTGCGAAAAATTTTGAAGTAAGTTTCATACATCAAATCATAAGTTTTTTTCGCACTTACCTCGTCGATGTCGAAAGAATAAGCATCTTTCATCAAAAACTCGCGACCGCGCATCAAGCCGAAGCGCGGACGAATTTCATCGCGAAATTTCCAGTGAATTTGGTAAAGGTTTTTCGGCAGATCTTTGTAGGAAGTTGTGTTTTTGCGAAAGATATCGGTGATTACTTCTTCATGCGTCGGCCCGTAAAGCATGTCGCGATCGTGACGGTCTTTGAAGCGCAACATCTCTTTGCCATAGGCTTCGTAGCGACCGGATTCCTGCCATAATTCTGCCGGCTGAATTGTTGGCATTAAAACCTCAAGCGCGCCTGTTTTGTCCATTTCATCACGAATGATTTGCTCAACCTTGCGTAGCACCCTCAGGCCAAGAGGAAGCCAAGTGTAAATCCCCGAAGTAGTCTGACGAATCATGCCGGCGCGAATCATTAATTGATGCGAAACTACAGTAGCGTCGATCGGATTTTCTTTGAGGGTAGGGAGGAAATATTGGGAGAGGCGCATTTTATTTAGTGGTTTCAGTTTTGTAGAAATTCTCGATTATTTTTAAACGGTTTCTGGCAATTTCTTTGCTCCAGGATTCTTCAGTTGAAATCTTGTCTAACCTTGCGGCACCAAGCTTATTTTGTCTTTCGAAGATTTCTTTTAGCTCGGTTTTTTTACCATTTTTAATGATATCAAGAAGAACCAAAAAGGTTCCGGTGCGTCCTTTTCCAGCGGCGCAATGGACGTAAAGTTTTTGATCTTGCGGTAATGTTTTAATGAAATTTACCATTCGCGTAAATTCTGTTTCATTAGGCACGTCAAGGTCTCTGATTGGAAATCTTTGATATTCGAAACCATTTTTTTCGGCTAAATCCTTTTCACTTATTGCTTGATTTACATCGATAACAGCTGGGCTGATTTCTTTGTACCAGCCATTAGCGCGATCTTCTTTTAGAATTTTATTAACGATAATTTGCTGATCTTTTGCTGCCAAATTTAAGCGATCCGATTCGTCAGAAGAAATTTCAGAAAGTGTTTTGTCTTGATTATCTTTTTCAAAAACTGTGTGCCAAGTAACTGGTTTGCCATTAATGAATCCATGGCTCTCACCCCTTAGATCGACAATAGTTATTTTTTCGTCGGGATATTTTTTGCGAACTTCTTGAAGTTGAGATTCAGAAAATTGTGAACTGGCAATCGCGTTAATTCCTAGAGATTTAAGATCGCGAAAATTGCGCGGCATTTCGCTTTTTATATTTTCCATTTTGTCGAAAGTTAAAAGAGAGGCGGGTGTGGCGAAGGCGTTAGAAATACTGAAAATTAGAGCGAGATAGATAAGTAAATTTCTTATTTTCATGCGCCGATTTGTTTTTTAATAAAATGTTGTGCAAGGCGTATTCCGTGGATGTCGATGGAATGATCGAGATGTGGAATAGAGTGAGATTCATGTTTAACTTTTTGTTCTTCGAGAAGCTTTTTCGCTTCGATGAAATTTTCGAAAGGCAGCACAGAATCTTCTTCACCATGAATTAGGCAGATTTCGGGTTTTGAGTTTATTTTATCGCCAATCATTTCAGGGAGAACAACTTTTCCAGAAAATGAAATTACGCCGGCAAATTTTTTATCGGCGATGAAGCCTTGATAAATCGCCATCATTGCGCCTTGCGAGAAGCCAACGAGAAATAATTTTTCGGCAGTTAAATTGAAGCGCACGAGCTGTTCGCTGATAAATTTTTCTAAAGTTTTATTGGCGCTTTTAATGTGATGGGCAGTTTCGAGTAAACCGCGACGATCCTCTCCGTTGTAGAGCGTAAACCATTGGTAAGAATGTGGAAATCCGCCTTCCCATGGCTCAATTGCGTTAGGAGAAATGTAATGCGCTTCAGGCAAGGCATATTTAAATTCGTGCCAAAGATTAATTAAATTTTCGCCGTTAGCTCCATAGCCGTGCAAAAAAATTACTAGATATTTTGGGTCTTTTGTTTCGGAATGTTCGTAAAATTCTATTGTCATTTTAGTCAGTAAATTCAAGGCCTCGCAGCATATGCTCACAGTTCAAAATCTCAGTCTTTTTAAAGATGACAAGAAAATATTTTCCGATCTCGGCTTTTCAGTTGGTCTTAATTCGGCCTTAATAATCAAGGGTCGAAATGGTTGTGGCAAAAGCAGTTTGTTAAAAATTATTGCAGGAATTGCCAAGCCAAGTTCAGGAAAAATTTTGTGGGGTGGGGAGGATGTCGAAAATTTCCGCGCTGATTTTAACGGTGATTCGCAATTTATTGGTCACAAAAATTTTTTAGAACAAGAGCTGACGGTGCTAGAGAACTTAGCGTTCTATGCTAAGTTGTCGGATACAGAAATAGCGCTGCAATCGGGATTGAGTTTTTTTGGTCTTATGAATTTTTCTGATCAAAAAGTAAAAAAACTTTCTGCAGGCTGGCAGAAAAAAGTGATGTTGGCGCGATTATTATGCTGCCCAGCTGCTGTGTGGTTTTTAGATGAGCCATCAAACAATCTTGACAAAGAAAGCAGCAGAAAATTACACGGCTTGCTCGAAACTAGGATTGGAGAAGGTGGGCTCGTAATCATTGCCACTCACGATGAAATTTTTTTCGATCTTGGGCCGCGATTAAATTTAGAAGACTTCAATTAGTGCAAAAAATCAGAATTCCTTAGTTCTTTAAAGCTTCAGAGATGCGAGGCAGGATAATTTTTAGCTTCTCTTCTAGTTGCCACGGGGCGTTGAAAATAAACATTCCGCAAGATTTCATTCTTGTTTCATCTTCTGTTTTTCTGAGATCGAAAGTTAAATGCAGAGCTTTTTCAAATTTTAGATTCGACATTTTTTCGTAAAAATTCTTCAGAACTTCTTCGTCGCTTTTAATAATCGGATACCAAATCAAATAAACCCCGTGAGCAAAGCGTTTATAGGCATCTTGCATGCCAGAAATAATTTTTTCGTAATCAGCAGAAATCTTATTTTGATCTTTTTCGTAAGATGGATCGATTAGAATCAAGCCGCGTTTTTCAAGCGGTGGAAGTTTCGATTTTAAAAAAGAAAAGCCATCTTGGTTAAACAAGGAAAATTTTGGATTGCCGGCGAAGTTGCGACGAAGTTGAATAAAATCTTCGCGATGCAATTCAGCAAAAATGGCGTGATCTTCGCGACGCAAATAATCTTTTATTATAATTGGCGAGCCAGCGTAAGTCTTGAGCTTTTCGGGTAATTCAGAAATTTCGCAGTTATTAATTTTTGCTAAAATTCTTAAATAGCGCTCAGGCAAAAAATCAGTGAAATTTTTCTGTTGGAGAAGTTTTTTTATTCCTTCCTCGGCTTCAAAAGTTTTAAGAGATTTCTCGTCAGCGAGATCATATTTTCCAAGTCCAGCGTGAGTATCTAAAACAAAAAATGGCGCGGGCTTTTCGTGAAATTTTTCTAAGCAAAGGGTGAGAATTACGTGCTTGAAGACATCAGCAAAATTGCCGGCGTGGTAGATGTGGTGGTAGTTCATTTACCCAAAAAATATTCCGGTGATGATGTAATTTAGAAGTAGAATTGCAATCGATGCAGATACAACAGCATTGGTTGTGGCGATGCCAACACCCTCAGCACCACCTTTAGAGTTATAGCCAAAATAGCAGCCCATTACTGAAATTACGAAGCCGAAGAAAGCGGCTTTAGTTAATCCGGAGACGACGTCAATTTGTTCTAAAAATTTGAAGGTGTTGGCAATATAAGGGCCAGGAGAAAACCCGAGAGAATGCACACTAACTAAATATCCTCCCATTACACCAATCACGTCAGCAACCAAAACCAGAAGTGGTAACATCAACACGCCAGCAATGACGCGCGGGGCAATTAAATATTTAAAAGGATTGGTTGAAAGTGTGCGCAACGCATCAAGTTGCTCGGTAACTTTCATTGTGCCAATTGCCGCAGCCATTGAGGCACCAACGCGCCCTGCAACCATTAAGCCCGCAAGAAC
>CAIQBQ010000138.1 GCA_903870105.1 uncultured Alphaproteobacteria bacterium
AATTTATTAGGAGCGAAGCGACTTAGAAATTGTGGATCAGGAATCCAGAAAAATTCACCGAACACTCGCGACTTTTAATAGATCCCCGCTTGCCCGAGAATGATGATTTAAAGCAAGTTACCCATACAAACTCTGCAAATCCCCCCAGAGTTTCGTATTTGCTTGTTCATCCTTTTACAAGAATAACGAAACGCAAAAAGGCCCGACTCCTTTTAAGAGTCAGGCCTTTTTTTATTCCACAAAAAATCAGAAGAACTAAACGTCAGTCAAAAAGCTCTTAAACAATTTCGCGCGATTTGGGTGCTGTAATTTCTTCAAGGCTTTCGCTTCAATTTGACGGATACGTTCGCGAGTTACCGAGAATTGCTTGCCGACTTCTTCGAGTGTGTGATCCGTTACCATGCCAATACCGAAACGCATGCGCAGCACTCGCTCTTCACGTGAAGTTAGTGATGAAAGCATTTGTGCAGTCACGTCTTTTAACTTCAAATAGGCTGCGGCGTCAAATGGAAGTACCGCTGTTTTGTCTTCGATGAAATCTCCGAGAATACTTTCTTCATCGTCACCACCAGCAATTGGCGATTCAAGACTCACAGGATCTTTCGAGGTACGAAGAACCTTACGAACCTTATCAACCGGCATTAGAAGCTTATCCGCAATTTCTTGCGCATCTGGCGTTCTACCGAGTTCTTGAGTAAGCTGGCGTGAAGTTTTAACGATCTTGTTAATCGTCTCAACCATGTGAATTGGAATACGAATCGTGCGTGATTGATCGGCAATGGCGCGAGTGATTGCTTGGCGAATCCACCAAGTTGCGTAAGTTGAGAATTTATAACCACGACGATATTCAAACTTATCAACGGCGCGCATCAAACCAATGTTTCCCTCCTGGATTAAATCCAAGAATTGCAGACCGCGATTTGTGTATTTTTTCGCAATTGAAACTACGAGACGAAGATTTGCTTCAATCATCTCCTTCTTCGCTTGCAACTCTTCTTCCTGACTTCTGCGGACGTTATTCACGAGCAGTTTGAAGTCGGCGATGCTGAGACCAAGAATCTTAATAAATTTTCCTAAACGATTTTGTGTTTCGTGAATTTTTTCTATGCCGCCGGCCAAAAATTTCTGCCATTTTTTGTCGCTAACTAATTCAGCTTTTTTGAACCAAGCCTCACCCTCTTCAACTCCGTGGTAATTCTTAAGGAAGACAGATTTCTCAACACCAAATTCTTGCGCACATCTTAGTAGTTCAAGATCGATCGCGAGCAATTTTTGTTGCGCCTCGTAGACCTGATCAACCAAAGATTTAATTAGAGAATCATTGAAGCTCACTTCAGTAGTAAGTGTTTCAAACTCAGCTTTAAGGCGATTAATATCTTTATTCGCGTTGATTTGCTCGTGAGTTTTTTCTTCAGATTTATCGATAATTTTTTGGCAGGTGTCAGCGATTCTTTGGAATAAATCGAGCATCTTCGGCATCAAAATACGTTCCATCGAAACAAAAGAGACAACGCTCTCATCTATTTCTTCAAGCTCTTCATCTTCAAACAAAGTTTCTTCGGTACTTTCTGACGCTGAATCAACCTGAGAATTAATAATTGAAACTACGTCTTCTTCTTCCGTCGCTTGATCGTTATTTTTGATAATTTCTTCAAGCTCGGCATTGTAAGTTTCGTCAATGCGAATGATGTCGCGAAGCAAAATAGTTCCGTTCGACAAGCCATTATACCACTCGATGAAGTGACGCATGATTAGTGGGCCTTGGTAAATGAATCTGATCGTTTTATTGCGACCTTCTTCGATACGCATCGCGATCGCCACTTCATCTTCACGAGTCAGTAATTTCACCGTGCTCATCGAGCGCAAATAAGTTTTTACCGAGTCTTCCGAACGCTTCTGACTTTTTTCATCATCCTTAGCGGCAGCGCTTTCTTCCATTAACCTTTCAACATCCTCTTCTCTTTCAACAACTTGAATTTTGAATTCAGAAAGAATGTCTAGGATGCGATCTAGTTTACTCGCATTGGTGTCTGGGTCGATGTGATCGTTGATTTGATCGTGAGTTACGAAGCCCTGAGTTTTTCCAAGCGCTAAAAGTTTTTTTAATTTTTCAGCAAGTTTGTCGGAGAATTTTTTACCTTCTTCGTCATGTTTTTGAATCGCTAAACGCACGTCTTGAATCAACTGAAATCTCTCTGCAAGAAAGACGGTTCTGTCATTAACTGGAACTTTAACTTTTACTTTTCTTGGAGCTTTTGGCGCTTTTGGCGGCTTAACTTTCTTCTCTTTCTTCGGCTTAGGCTCTGGCTTTACTGGCTTTGTCACCTTCTTAACTTCTTTTTTGAAAAGAGGCTTTTTTGGCTCAGGTTTTTTGACAACTTTTTTTACTGGCAAAACTTTTTTCACCACTTTTTTTGGTGAGACTTTTTTCACGGGCTGTTTCGGTGCAACTTTTTTTACGACTGATTTTTTTGGCTCAGGCTTTTTAACGACTTTTTTTGGAGCAACCTTTGCTATTGGCTTAGATTTTTTCAGCGCAACTTTTTGCAATATTTTTTTCACAGATTTTTTCACAGATTTTTTTGTGACTTTTTTTGCCACTGCTTTTTTTAAGACTTTTTTCACTGCCATTTTTGCTCCTAAATTAATTCCTTCTCCGCAGCCAAAATCATGGCCTGGAGTGAGTTTTTGTAATCGAAAATTTCTTTGATTTTTTGATCTGTAATTGCGGTCTTGTGCGTCTCGGCTTCATTAATTTTGCCGAGAGACTCTCTGCATTGCTCCTCTACCTGAAGCAATAAATCCTTCAAGAGTAGAAGACGAAACCTGATTGAAACTGACTCTAGATCAATGCCCTCAAGGCTTGCAACAATATTTTCTATTTCAAGCATTTCGCCTGTGAACTCGGCCAAATCATGTCCTTCATTTTCAATCAGTAGCTCTTTCAAATGAGTCAGTTTTTCACTGCTTAGGAATAGCTCCTTAATGTCAAAAATATCGTCACGAAACTGCGCCAATTCTGGGAATTTTACAATGAAGGCAATGATGTTTTTAGATAAGTCGTCAGCGAAATTTCTTGGTGGCAGCAGAGTAATTTTGCTAAAAATTTCTGGAAATTTTTTTTGCCCACGACCAATTGAAAATAGCGAATCCTTAACGAATAGAGAAAAATATTTTTTAGACGCCTGATCCTGAATTGTCGCAATTTTAGCCGTTAAATTAGCTTCGAGCTTAGCCTTATTTTCAGCAGAAATTTTCTTACCGCGATCAATCGCAAGTTCAGTCAAAGCAAACTCAAACAGACTCTCTGAAAGCGGAGGTGCTGCATCAAAAATCTTCTCCAATTCCTTGGCGCCAAAATTTTTAATAAAATCATCGGGATCCATTTTTCCTGGCAGCAAAGCAAAAAAGATATTTTTCCTCGCATTGATTAAAGGCAAAGCAATCTCGGTTACACGTTTAGCCGCACGAACTCCGGCCGCATCTCCATCTAAACAAATCACGATTTTATCCGTGGTGTAAAAAAGCTCTTTTAAATGTTCGGCGCCAAGTGCAGTACCAAGGCCAGCGACAACATTTTCAATTCCACTATTGGCCAAAGCGATTGCGTCCATGTAACCCTCAACTACCACAGCTGAGCCCTTGGAAAATATGGCTTTGCGCGCCCCCGCAAAATTGTAGAGGGTTTGATTTTTCTTAAAAATCTCTGTTTCAGATGAGTTTAAATATTTCGGCATTTCTGGCCCAAGCACGCGCCCACCAAAAGCAATCACGCGATTTTTTTTATCGGTAATTGGGAAAATTATTCGGTTACGAAATTTGTCATAAAACTTACCGCGGTCATTTTTACCGATGATTCCCGTTCTTGAGATCTCGAGCTGCGAGAAGTTATTTGCGGTTAAAAAATTCGTTAGTGCTTCGTAAGAATTTAACGAAAAACCGAGACGGAATTTTTTTGCCGAAGTGGAATTGAGACCGCGTTTATTTAAGTAGCTACGCGCTTCTGATCCAGCGCTTCCGTGTAAATTTTTTTCAAAAAATTGCGCAGCTTTTTCAAGAATTAAATAGTCGCGATCGAGCTGATTTTCTTTACTTTCATCGAACTTCATTTGAGGAATTTCAATGCCAAAATCATCCGCTAATTTCACCACTGCGTCACGAAATTCGAGACCTTCACTATTCATGGTAAAGCCAATGATGTCGCCATGCGCCGCACATCCAAAACAATGGTAAAAACCTTTCTGATCGTTAGCGGTAAAAGACGGGCTTTTTTCACTGTGAAAAGGACAAAGACCCGAATATTCCTGGCCGCGCTGCTTTAGCTTCACACGTTTACCAACAACTTCAGAGATAAGAATTGCCGAACGTAATTTTTCAGGAAAATCTTTTGGGAAGTGCATTTAGCCCCACATAAAACCAAATCCGGTCATCAAAAAAGAGAACGCCATCGGAATAGAAAAATTGTCATCAATATCGAGCAGACTTGGGCGCGCTTCGATCATTGTTACGCAAAAAATAGAAAAAATTCCAAAAAAATAAAACCAGAGATGCACATGAAAAGCTGTGCCACACACGGCCAGAACCGCCAAAGCGCTGATAAAAAATGCCAAAGCTCCGGCACGAGTTTTCTCAAAAAATGGCTGACTTGAAATAGACTTTCCAACAATGGCTGACAGGCCATCAGAAATTATCAAGATTGAAAAAGATGTAACTGCGATTTCTTTTTTGAAAACGAGAAAGTTTATGCAGGCAGCAAGAAAAACTAAACTTGCACCGCAAAGTTTATTTCCATCAATTTCATGTGGACGCAGAATGGTTTTAAATAAGCGCAAAAAAATGGTTTGTATCCGCGGATTATTCTTGCGTAAGTAATCAAGAGAAACCACGAAAGCAGTGATTGGAGCGATAATTGCTAAAGTTTTCCACTTGCCAAAAGTGCAGAAAAAAATCGGAATTAAAATTAGCAAAAAATGCAAAGATTTTCGGTAAAGCTCGTTAGCTAGATTCATTATTCGCCCTCATTTTGATTGGGATAAATTACCACTTCATTCTTGCCGACGTAACCAAGAACTTTGCGCGATTGTTCGTCGACAAGGTCAAGATCTAGAGAGTCTGGACTCATTCCATCAACTAAATTTTTTTTTGCCTGCATCTTAGATGAAAGCTCTTGCTTGGTGATTTCTTTATTTTCGATTTGCCCCCTAAGTGCAAAAAATTTGACCAATCCTTTTTCGCCAAAAATAGTAAAAATGAAAAAATAAGAAATGATTACTAATGCAGTAAAATAGGCGATGAAGATGGGTTTTGAGATGTTATTTTTCTTAACAAAATCGTAAAGAAAATTGGTCTTCATTAACCCCTAAAACAAACTTCTTTAACTGCCGCAATAATGTCTGCAGTTTTTGGCAGAGCTAGTCTTTCAAGATTTGCTGCGTAAGGCAGAGGGCCGTCCACTGAGGCGAGTTTTTTTACCGGAGCATCAAGATAATCGAAAGCTTCTTCCATTAGAATTGAGGCGATTTCAGAACCGATTGAAGCGAATGGAAATCCTTCTTCAACAGTCACGCAACGCGAGGTTTTTTTCACTGACTCAATGATTGTTGTGCGATCAATTGGACGTATTGTGCGCAGATCAATTACTTCCGCCTCAATTCCTTCTGAGGCTAGTTGTTCTGCAGCTTCAAGTGCGTACTTAACCACCAAAGAAAAACCAATAATTGTCACATCTTTTCCTTCGCGAAGAACTTTTGCTTTGCCGATTTCGACGATGTGATCTTCATCATACTCCTCTTCAAAAGAGAGACCGTAGGTGAGTTCATTTTCAAGAAAAACTACAGGATTTGGATCGCGAATCGCAGCTTTGAGCAAACCTTTGCAATCAGCAGCACTGTAAGGAGAAACCACTTTTAATCCAGGCACCGAACCGTACCAAGCGGCGTAACATTGTGAGTGCTGTGCGCCAACTCTTGAGGCCGCGCCATTTGGTCCGCGAAAAACGATTGGGCAACGCACTTGCCCACCAGACATGTAGCAGGTTTTTGCTGCAGAATTAATGATTTGATCAATCGCCTGCATTGCAAAATTAAAGGTCATAAATTCAACCACAGGTCGAAGGCCAGCAAATGCTGCGCCTACAGCCAAGCCAGCGAAACCGTGTTCAGTAATCGGAGTATCAATTACTCTTTTCGCACCAAATTCAGCAAGCAAACCTTGGGTAACCTTGTAGGCACCGTTATATTCCGCGACCTCTTCGCCCATTACAAAAATTTTATTGTCACTGCGCATTTCTTCCGCCATCGCTTCACGTAGAGCTTCGCGGACTGTGATTTTTCTAAGCATATTAATTGTAAATTTCAGTTAGGAGCTCTGATTCATCTGGCTCTGGAGAGTTTTTAGCAAACTCAACAATCTCGTTAACTTCGCTCTTAATCGCGTCGTCTATTTTTTGAATGTCACTTTCAGCCGCGATTTTGTTATTTAAAATTGCCTCACGCAGAGAATCGATTGGGTCGTTTTCTTTTTTACAATTCACTTCTTCCTTACTGCGGTAAGTCGCCGGATCAGACATCGAGTGGCCGCGATAGCGATAAGTATCCATTTCAATAATCATTGGACCTTTGCCCGAACGCACAAAATCAACAACTTTTTGTCCTTCAGAAATCACGGCAAAGATATCCATCCCGTCAATTTTTACGCCCGGAATATTGAAACCCTCACCTCTTCTGTGAAGCTCGTTGGTTGAAGATGCGCGCGCTTGCGAGGTTCCCATTGCGTAATGATTATTTTCAATAATAAAAATTACTGGAAGATCCCACAACTTGGCCATGTTGAAGGCTTCGTAGACTTGTCCTTGATGCGCCGCGCCATCACCAAAGTAACAATAGGTTACATTTTTCTTATCAAGATATTTATCGGCGAAAGCAAGCCCAGCGCCGATTGGCACTGATGCGCCGACGATTCCATGCCCGCCGTAAAAATGTTTTTCGAAATCAAAAAGATGCATTGAACCACCTTTGCCTTTTGAAGAGCCATCGCGTCTGCCGAGAAGTTCTGCCATTATTTTTTTTGGATCAGAACCAACAGAAATCATGTGGCCATGGTCGCGATAAGTTGTGATTACCTTATCACCGTCTTTCATTGTGTGGCTCATCCCGCTAGCAATAGCCTCTTGGCCGATGTAGAGGTGACAGAAACCGGCGATTAAACCCATTCCGTAGAGTTGTCCGGCCTTCTCTTCGAAGCGACGAATAAGAAGCATTTCACGGTAAAATCCGAGCAGTTCTTTTTTGGAAAAATTTTTAATGGAATTATGCTTAGAAATCATTGGCAATTGAATTAGCTGAGAGGGCGCGCTGGATAAGTTTGGAAGCTAAAAAGTCAAATTTAGAAATTTAGATCTTTTCTTTGCAAAACACTTTTTTCGAAACGATGTTTGCGAGCGATCTAGCCACAAGCAAATTCATCGAACTTAAAATAATCAAACAAATGTCTAACAAATCTAAATTCCTAAAATCAGCTACACTAGCAATCGCTGGCCTAGCTCTCGCTTCAGGCTTGGCATCATGCAAAATGATTCACAAAGTCGAATGTGCTGAAAAAGAACCCAGCGTTAAAGAAGAAAAAGTGAAAGACTCTTCAAAAACAAAGGGAGAAAAAACTAAAGAAGCAAAAGTAGTAAAAATCAAAAAAGCAAAAACAGAAAAAGCTAAAGCTGTTACCAAAAAAGCTGAGTAGTCAAAAGTTTTAAATAGGTCTTGTCTAACAACGAGACCTATTTTTTTGCCCAATTTTTGGCCTAGGTCTTAGACATCCACATCGTAATACGATCTTCAAAAAAGCTTGAGATAGCTCTAAATCGTTACTATCACCTACACAAAAAAAGAAGGGCGAAAGATGGAGCACCGATTCATTACTTTACTTGTCATCGATCTCGCTACTCAGCCTCATTAAGTCAGCTTTTGAGAATCACAAAAGGTCTTAGAGGACTGTTACAAAACAATTAATCAGTCCGGTTAATTTTCTTTAAATTTCTCTATTATTTTCTTGCCCCTAAAGACTCGCGAAGCTATTCATGAAGAGAGTGCTCTTATTACAAGGCGTTTCCAAATATACCAAAAAAGTCACAATGAATATGCCGCGTTACTTAATAATTGCAGCCAGCAGTTCAATTGGTCAAAAGTTAGTTGAGATATTAAAAAATTCGCACTGCGAAGTCATCCAAACCGCTCGTGATAATTCAAAAATTTCTCCTGATTTTATTTTAGATGCGTCTGACTTTCTTGCTACCGAAGAGGTCTTTAAAAATATTGGAAATATAGATGGGGTAGTAAATTTGAGCGGATCTCTTCTTTTAAAAGGAGCTCATCTAACCTCAAAAGAAGATTACTCATCGGTTATAGAAGCTTCTTTAACTACATCTTTTTCGGTATGTCGCGCTGCGGCAAAATATATGAAAAATGGCGGATCGGTTGTATTGATTTCTTCCGTTGCAGCAATGACCGGACTTCCAAATCATGAGGCAATAGCCGCGGCAAAAGCTGGAATCATTGGGCTTGCCCGATCAGCTGCCGCAACCTATGCCGACCAGAACTTACGCTTCAACGTGGTGTCTCCCGGTCTAACTGAAACAAACTTAACTAAACAAATTTTTGCCAATGAGAAAGCGCTAGAATTTTCAAGGGCGATGCATCCACTTGGAAGGCTTGGAAGGGCTGAAGAAATTGCAACGGCGATTGAGTTTTTCTTAGACCCAAAAAACAGCTGGATTACAGGTCAGGTTTTAGGAGTTGATGGCGGATTAAGCTCTTTAAAATCTAAAAATCTTATTAAGAAATAAATTTTTTATGAAAATTAATAATGAAAAAAATTCAGATTTAAATATCTCTAATCATCAAAAGCCCAATGGCTTTAAAGATCATTTTGCATTTCTTTTTGTAAAAATGTTGCGTTTTTTTGCCGATACTTTTTTTGCTAAAAGATACGGACATAGAGCTATTGTTTTAGAAACTGTTGCAGCTGTTCCTGGAATGGTTGGGGGAATGTTGCAACACCTGAAATCTCTTCGCCGCATCACTGATGACAATGGGTGGATAAAAACCTTATTAGATGAGGCAGAAAATGAACGCATGCACTTGATGGCATTTATTGAAATTGCAAAACCAAGCAAGTTAGAGCGTCTATTAATACTAATTGTGCAGGGCGTTTTCTTTAATCTTTTTTTTCTGCTTTATTTAATTTCACCAAAAACTGCGCATCGCATGGTGGGTTATTTTGAAGAAGAAGCTGTAATAAGTTACACCAACTATTTAGCTGAAATTGATGCGGGCAATCATGCAAACGTTGCCGCCCCTGAAATGGCAATTAAATATTGGAATTTATCCAAAGACGCCACTATTCGAGAAATGATAATTGCTATACGCGGCGATGAAATGAATCACCGAGATGTGAATCATTCTTTTGCCAACTCAATTAAATAATTCTTACTCGGGCAGTTCTTTTATGGCGAGGAAGAGAGGTAACTAATTTTGGCGAGTTTTCTTCCAAAGCCAGATCAAGAAACATGCTTCCAAACATTGGCAGGTGGATGTTCAGTCTCCTTGAATAATGGATAGAATTTTGATAAAAAATCGCTGGAGTTTTCTTAAACTTTTCATTCAAAAACTTGAATGGCGGAAAAGTAATAATCGCTTTCCTTCCACACTAAAAATATTAAAGAAATTTCTCTCTCTTCTTAAACAAGCTAAGTTCTGAAGTGACCCCAACTTATAATCCATAAATCATGAAAATTTATAAAATATTCTTTAGTTTATTTTTGTTTTTCTGCTTAAGCCAAGAAAGCTTTGCTGATGTTAGCGTAAGGAATGCTTATCAATTTTCTTTTAACGGAATTGATGGAAAAAAAATCGATTTGTTGGATTATCGCGGCAAGTTAATTTTGGTTGTAAACACCGCTTCAAAATGTGGATTTACGCCTCAATATAAAGGTTTGCAGAGCCTTTATGAAAAATATAAAAGTCGCGGCTTAATAGTAATTGGCGTGCCCTCAAATGATTTCGGCAATCAAGAATTTGGAGAGTTGCAGCAGGTAAAAGATTTTACCGAAAAAGAATTTCACATCACTTTTCCACTAACTCAAGTTAGTAAAGTTAATGGTAAAAATGCTCATCCATTTTATCTTTGGGCCAATAATGAAGCGGGGTTTTTTGCTTCGCCAAAATGGAATTTTCATAAATATCTGATTGATAAAAATGGCAATTTTATCACTTGGTTTTCTTCCGCCACTGATCCGCAATCTAAAGAAGTTATTGAGGCGATTGAGAAGAATTTATAGATCTAGCTTGAATTCTTCTGCTCGGGATGCGTCTGCAATAGTTTTTTGATCACAACCATACTTACGAGCTACAATATTTTGAAATAACTAACCCCCCTTCTTTCGTTCACACTTACTCAGTTAAATTCAACTAAGTCGAGTTTGATTGCCGAACTCGAGAACATTTAAAAAGAAATAATAGCTGATGAAAAACAAGGTTAAAAAAGAAAATTTACCGCAGAAAATTTGTATAAAATGTGATCGACCATTCACCTGGCGGAAGAAATGGCAGAAGGTTTGGGATCGGGTGAAATATTGCTCTGACAAATGTCGTAAGATTAGAAATAAAAACCAAAATGAATAAAAATCTTAATCATTTTCTAGCTTATTTAGGCTGCCTTCCCTTCGTCATCGCAGCAATTTTTTTTAGCGCAAAATTGCAATTCATGTCGGCCATTTTTTTTGAAAATATCATTAAATCTTACGGTCTAGCAATCGTCTCGTTTATGTCTGGGGTCAATTGGGGGCAATATTTAACTTTTAAACAAAAGCCGAAGTTAAACTTATTTTTAATCAGCAATATTATCACTTTGCTGTGCTGGTTTTCGTTTTTTTTAATTAGCAGTTCTGGGTTTTTTCTGAATTTAATTTTTAGCTTTTTGTCTTTGCTTGCAGTCGATTATCATCTTAAAAAATTAGACTTAATTGAGGTAAAATATTTTCAAACCCGCATCAGCGTTACCATGATTGTTTGTATATCTCTGACGCTGATCAAAATAAGCTTTTGAGCGATTCATTTAATTAAATTTTACCGTAAAAAGAGCTAAAATAATTCCGCTAACTTGCTTAGTTTTTTAATAAATTCTTGCTCGCAAATTTTAGCTAAACACCACAATCCAAACTGTTTACATGATTGAAAATCTGCATTTTATTTTTGGTGATCAACTGTCTCATTCGCTGCTTAATTTACGACACGCCGATAAAGAAAATGACGTGATTTTAATGTGCGAAGTGAGTGAGGAAGCCACTTACGCACCGCATCACAAGAAAAAAATTGCCTTTATTTTCGCAGCAATGCGTCATTTTAAACAAGAATTATGCGATCGGGGATTCAGAGTTGATTATGTAAAACTTGATGACGCGAAAAATTCTGGTTCGCTTGATGAAGAGCTAAAAAGAGCAATTGAAAAATATAAGCCGCAAAAAGTTTATCTAACCGAGCCTTCAGAATATCGGGTTTGGCAAAAAGTTCTGCACTGGCAAAAAATTTATAAAATCGCTTTTGAAATTTTCACTGACACGCGTTTTTTATGCAGCCAAGCTGAGTTTAGAAATTGGGCAAAAGGCAAAAAACAATTACGCTTAGAATTCTTCTATCGAGAGATGCGCAAGAAACATAAAATCTTGCTTGATGCTACAAATAAGCCAATTGGCGGCAAATGGAATTACGATATCGAAAATCGCAAAGCGCTAAAAAATGGCATGAAATCACCAACAAGAATCAGTCATAAAAAAGACGCGATTACTTCAGAAGTTTTGGATTTAGTTGCAGAAAAATTTCAGAAAAATTTCGGCGATTTATTGCCTTTTCATTTTGCCGTAACTCGCAATCAAGCCTTGCTTGAGGCTAAGCATTTTATTGATGAGTTGCTGATTAATTTTGGCGATTACCAAGACGCGATGCTATCAAACGAGCCTTATCTTTATCACTCGCTACTTTCTTGTTACATTAATGTTGGATTATTAGAGCCGCTAGAAATTTGCAAAATGGCTGAAAGCGCTTATCACGAAGGTAAAGCGCCCCTAAATTCTGTTGAGGGATTTATCCGTCAAATTTTGGGCTGGCGCGAATATGTGCGAGGCATTTACTGGTTGAAAATGCCGCAATATTTAGAAAACAACTTCCTTAACGCTAAAAAAAAATTTACCAGAGTTTTATTGGAATGGCGAAACCCAAATGTTTTGTTTAAGCGAAGTAGTCAAACAAACCAAGCAGCATGCTTATTCGCACCACATTCAACGCTTGATGATTACTGGAAATTTTGCCTTGATTGCCGGCCTCTCTCCTAAGCAAGTTCATGAATGGTATCTAGGAGTTTACGCTGATGCTTTTGAGTGGGTTGAACTTCCTAACACCTTTGGAATGGCGCTGCATGCCGATGCAGGATTGATGGCAAGCAAGCCTTACGCAGCAAGTGGAAAATATATTTCACGCATGTCGAATTTTTGCAAATCTTGCCGCTTTGACCCAGAAATTACGGCTGGTGAAAAAGCCTGCCCTTTCAACGCCCTTTATTGGAATTTTTTACAAGAAAATGAAGTGCAACTCAAAAATAATCAGCGCCTAACCTTTGCCTATGCCAATTTGCGCAAAATGGAAAAGCCAAAACTTCAAGAAATTTTAGCGCAAGCACAAAAAAATTTAGAAAAACTCGCGGCAAATAAATTATGATGGGACGTCTTTAGAAGATCGAAAATAATTCTGATTTAAGGTTAAGCGGAATTTTCCTAATCGAGTCCTTGTTTTAGACTTGGGTTACTGCAGGAAGTGGACAGATGATGTATTGAGGTCGTTTAACAAAATGGAACTTTAAGTACGCTAAGATTTTTTAGAATTTACCTCCACCAAAAACTCATCCTAAAACTCCTCTAATTCTTATCTGCAACTTGTTGCGATATAACTTCATCCTAGTTTCGCGGATTATTATACCCCGCAGTTTGCTTTACATTGCATGTTGAATATCGCGAAGTCATTTTTTCAAAGATGTCTTTACCTCGAAGTGCTGCGACCGCCCCTAACCCTGTGCCCAGATTAAATAATACCGAGGGTTTCGCTTTATCTCTTAAGCCCACTGGTTTTGAGGTATCAGGTTTTTAAGATAGGATCATCTCTGTATTGGCTATGGCGTGCTTTTACCGCTGTTAATTGAGCTATTTTTCTGTCTGATTTTAAAAATCAGCAAACCAGATAATTCGGGAATTAGACTACTTTTTCTTCAGCCTTTTAAAGCCCTCTTCCAAATCAGCTTTCAAATCAATTAAGTCTTCCAGGCCAACGCTAATTCTTAGGCAAGTTTTGTCTGAATAAGGCCATTTAGTTGCAGTACGAACTGAAGTTGCATCCACTGGTATAATCAACGATTCGTAGCCACCCCAAGAATATCCCATTGTGTAGAGGTGAAGTTTATCAAGCATTTTTGCAAGCTGTTCGGTTGGATATTTTTTCTTTAAAACAACCGTGAACAAGCCCGCCGCGCCGCTGAAATATTTTTTCCACATTTTGTGATTTGAATCGGAAGGCAAAGCTGGGTATAAAACTTTTAAAACTTCCGGACGTTTTTCGAGCCAAGAAGCAAGATCTAGCGCTGTTTTGGCGCAATGCTCCATTCTAATTTTTGCTGTGCGAAAACCACGCTGCGCCATGTAAGAAGAAAATGGAGCGGCGTTTACCGCCATGTATCTAAAGGCGTCATACATGGCGAGGAAATCTTTTTTCTGCACGGTAATCGCGCCCATCATCACGTCAGAATGGCCGTTAATATATTTAGTTACTGCCGTTACGACAACATCAACTCCGTGATCAAGCGGCTTAAAGCAAATGCCGCTAGCCCAGGAATTATCTATGATCGTCGTGATTTTATGCTTCTTAGCAATTTTACAAAGCGCATCAATATCTTGTACTTCATAGCTGAGAGATCCTGGGCTTTCGAAAAAAATTACTTTGGTATTTTTTTGAATTAATTTTTCGAGACCGGCCGCATTTATCAAAGGATCGTAGTAAGTAGTTTCAATACCTAGTTTTTTAAGAAACTTACTGGCGAAACCGCGAGTTGGCGAGTAAACGCTATCGACCAAAAGCAAATGATCTCCCGTTTTTAGAAAGGCCATAAGAGCAGTATTTACAGCCGCTGCGCCCGAAGAAGTAACGAATGAATTATAACCACGATCAAGTTCAGCAATCGCTTTCTCGAGCGCAAAATTTGTTTGCGTTCCGTAACGTCCGTACTTGAGTTCGTAAGGCTTAACCAAATCATTATTGGCGTATCCACGCTCAGCGTGAATCAATGCTTCAAGAGTTGGAAAAGCAATTGTTGAGCTTTGATAAATAGGCGGATTCACCATGCAGCCCTGCTCCTTGGGGTTGCGTCCAGCGTGAATAATTAACGTAGCCTCTTTCATTTTAGCCATTTTTTACCTCAATTGATTATCGGAAGAGATTAGGGGGCCCATTTTTTTGCCCGCAAGAATGTGAACGTGAAAATGGGAAACTGTTTGATGCGCGTCGGAACCAATATTTGAAATCAAGCGAAAACCTGATTTATCCACCGCAAGCAAAGTAGTAATTTCAGAAACTTTTTTAAAAAAGTTAGAAATTTTTTCAGGAGTTTCATTAGCAACAAAATCGGGAAAATCTTTGAATGCGCCTTTTGGAATCACAAGCGCGTGAGTAGGTGCCGCCTTAAAAATATCGTGAAAGGCTAAAATATCCTCGTCTTCATAAATCTTTTTAGAAGGAATTTCGCCGCGAATAATTTTAGCGAAGATGTTGTTAGAGTCGTAAATAATTGGGTTCATTAGCTAAGGTTTAGATTACTGATTACGACCCAGATCCTCGCATAAACACGAGTAATGTGGGGGCCGCGGCTTTAATTGC
>CAIQBQ010000139.1 GCA_903870105.1 uncultured Alphaproteobacteria bacterium
AGGAATTTGGTAGATTTTTTTCGTAATTGCGACTTGAATTATTTTTTCTTTAGAATCATTTACCCCGCATACAGTTGGATTTTTACAATAAATCTCTTCAATTGAATTGTCAAACTGAAAACCGTTTAAAAGTGCTCTGCGAATATCTCCATCCGTGATAGTTCCTAAAAGCTTTCCGTCATGATCTACGATTGCACCAATCTTCATAGCACCCGAATCTATAACTTCTAGTGCATGTTTAATAGTGGAGTTAGAAGACAGTAAGGTTTTTTTATAATTACTAATCATGCACAAGACCCTGGTAGATCATAAAATTCTTTTTTAAGAATATTTTGTAATGGGTACGAAACGAGAATATCGGCAATTTTTTTAGAGGCGCCTGATTTTGCGTAAGGATTTTCAGTTTTGTCTAAAGATTTTTTAAACTGAAATGAATTTACCTGGTCTATAGCTTCAATAATTGAAGATTTTATTGGCTTACAATCAATTACACTTGCAGCTTTAATTCTTCCTTTTTGACGGTCGCCAATATTAATTGTACCAATTTTGAATGATGGCACTTCAACTAAGCCACTGGAAGAATTTCCAACAACAACATCCATAAATTTTAGTGTAGAAAAATATCTTAACTGACCCATAGACTCAAATGCAATCGATTTAACTGGGTTCATAGAAACGTATGTGTCGATCATTTGATTAATAATCCTACCATCCACATCTGCATTTGCCTTGGTGAAAATAATTTTTGTGTCTTTAAGATTATCTATAGCCTTGAGAAGTTCTTGAAATTGTTTTTGAGCAGTTAGCTTTTCAAGCGTTACGGGGTGGAAAGTTACTAGAATATTTTTTTTTCCTAATTTAAAATTTATGCTCTTTTCTAATTCAGTCTTAGAAAGCAATTTAAGCTCAAAAAAATTGTCTAATGCTGGCGCTCCAAAATTAAAAACAGTTTCTGGTTTCTCCCCAAGCTGAATTACTCTTTTTCTATAAGTTTCTGTGGCAACAAAATGAAGGTGACTCATCTTAGTAATGGAATGGCGGATGGCGTCATCAAAAGCTCCTTGAGTCAGCTCTCCACCATGAATATGTGCAATTGGAATACCTGCAATCATCGCGGCAGAGGCTGCACATAAAATTTCATATCTATCACCTACTAATACAACTATGTCAGGGTTTAATTCTTTGTAGGCTTCTGCGAGAGAAATTTGTGCTAAACCCATAGATTTTGAAATGCCAACTTCTGAATCTGATGACAAAAGCATTTCAATTTTTTTGTCGATCAGAAAATCTTTTTCAATTTCTTTGTAGGTTAGGCCAAATTCTCTAGACAAGTGAGCACCAGTTACAATAAGTTGAAATTTAATCTTTTTGTAAGTTTGTATTTTTTTCATTAAGGAGTATAAAATGCCAAATTCAGCACGAGTGCCAGTTACAAAACATATCTTCCTCATATCAAATCATCCGCTTTATAGTCTTTTTGAGCAAGTTTTCCAATCAGTTCATTCCATTTCATAGGGCTAAGTCCAAGCGCTGGGCGCTTAACAGTTAAATTTTTCTCGTTAAACACTTCTCCAATTTTAATTGATGATGCTGCAACAATGCTTTTACGAGCTACGCTCATGTTTTTTAGTTCGCTATTACTCGGCTTCTTGACTCCATCACCTAGGGATGAAGATATGTTTCGAATGCAAGCTATCATATATTTAAGCTCACGAGGTTCTAAACTAGCCTTATGGTCAGGCCCCTCCATTTTTCGATCTATTGTAAAATGTTTCTCAATTACTGAAGCACCTAATGCGGCAGCAGCTATAGCGACTTCGACTCCAGAAGTATGGTCAGA
>CAIQBQ010000140.1 GCA_903870105.1 uncultured Alphaproteobacteria bacterium
GCGAGTCTTGACGCCTTACAAAAAAACGTCTCGTCTTGGATTCGCATGAGCTTCATTGACAAGAATGGAAAAATTATAATCGCCGCCGGCAAGATTCTTAAAAAACCTCTCGACCCACCGGAATATTTTAACATCCATAAAGTTATGCAGGATGATGCCTGGCGCATGAGGATTGGAAGAATGACTCATATTGAAACTCCAATTTCATCTTACGACTTTTTACCAGTAGCGATGCGACTTGATTACGACAACTTCAAAAAAATAGGAATTTTCATAGCTCAAGTTCCAACCGAAGTAATTCAGCGCCAAATCAATTGGGTTTTTAATGATGAAGACATCTGCTACATCACGGTTAATTCTGATTACGATTTGATCGCCAAATCAGAGAGTATGGAGAGTGAAAATTTCAACAAAGACACTCTGAAATCTACTGGCATCTTAGACAGCGTAATTGCCAATCCGGCCGAACTTATTGATCGTCCTCTGCCAAAAAAATTTAAAATTGGTCAATGTAATTTTACCAATTACCAAAAAACTCTGGGCTACAATTTGATCACCGTCGTCGGCTTCCATAAAGGTCAAATGATTAGAAACCTGGGCTTTCAATTACTAACGTCTGTTGGTCAATCAATCGCACTTACGGGGCTGTTCTTGATCTTAATTTACTTTTTCCGCCGCAACAAAATCAGTCCATTCGTTAATGAATTAACTAAATCAAAAGTTGCCGCCGAGTCAGCCAGTGTAGCGAAAAGCCAATTTCTTTCCAACATGAGTCACGAGTTGCGCACACCGATGAATGGAATAATCGGAATGAGTCAGGCTTTAAGTGATGCTGGCACCTTGAAGGGAGAAGAGCTCGAACAAGTAAACACGATTTATCGCTCTTCCGAGGCTTTACTCGTAATTCTCAACGACATTCTTAATTTCTCCAAAATTGAAGCGCGAAAAATTGTCATTGAGTATGTAGTTTTCGACATTCGTGATTTAATCGAAGACGTTGCCAATCTAATGTTTTCAAGCGCCGGCAGCAAAGGCTTAGAAATCATTACCCGCATTGATGACGCCGTGCCTTCATCATTAATTGGTGATTCTGGCAGAATTAGACAAGTGATGACCAACCTCATCAACAACGCCATCAAGTTCACTTACTACGGAGAAATTTTCATCGACATTAAGCTCAAAAAAACTCAGGAAAATCTCTTCTTCATCAACTTCAACATTAGCGACAGTGGAATTGGAATTCCGGCTGAAAAAATCTCAACCATGTTTACCGCTTTCACCCAAGTTGATATGTCTACCACTAGAAAATATGGCGGCACCGGTCTTGGTCTTTCTATTTGTAAAGAATTGGTGGAAGTGATGCATGGCTCAATCGGCGTTAATAGCGAGCAATCAAAAGGTTCGAATTTTTGGTTTACACTACCATTGCGAATGACCGAATCCGACGCCGATGAAGATTACTTTAAACAAAAAGAAAAACTCATCGGCAAAAAAATTGCTTACATCGAAAATAATGCCATCGCCGCCAAAGTTTTTGGAGATTATTTTGACCAATTAAAGCTAGAAAAAGAAATCATAAGCATCCCAACCAACCTCGAGCAAATGTTGCAACGCATTGATTTTGCAACTTCAGAATTAAGCAAACTAAAAACCCTTGATGCAATTTTTCTCAACAATAGCACTCAAACAAAACTAGACTTAGTAAGCCTTGCCAAAGCATTAAAAAATAATGAAAAACTCAAAAATGTGCCGCTGATTTTGATGATTTCAATTCGCGAAAAAATCTCAATTCCGCAAAAAGAATTGGAATTATTCGATCAAATCGTAATCAAGCCAATCAAGAAAATGCGTTTACTTCTCGCATTACTTTCTGCATTAAAAATCGAGTACGAAAAAGAAGTGGAAGAGACCTTTGTAAACAAAAATATTTTTGATAGCGGAAATCGTCTCAGTGTTTTGCTTTGCGAAGATAATGAGGTAAATATGAAAGTGGTGTCGACCCTTTTAAAACGAATCGGCATCAATCCCGACACGGCTGAAAATGGTCAGGAAGCAGTTAATAAATTTCTGCATGTTAGGTATGACGTCATTTTAATGGATTGTATGATGCCAATAATGGACGGCTTCCAAACCACTAAAAAAATTCGTGAAATTGAAAAAGAACAAGTGATTACTAAGCCGACTTTAATTTTCGCGCTCACCGCAAATGTTGGCGAAGATGACAGAAATAAATGCCTTGCTAGTGGCATGAATGACTTCATTCCAAAACCAATTAAGCGCGAAATGCTGGAAGAAATATTTAAGAAATGGAAACAAATTTAATGTTAGAAAAAGATTTTTACCAACTCTGCGAATCATCTCTAATCAAGCTTTCTGAAGCAATTGAAGCTGCCGACCAAAACTCGCAACTTGACGTCGAATATTCCGACGGAATTTTGGAAATAGTAATCACTAGAAGTAAAAAAACTTACATCATCAACCGTAATTCCGGTAATCAAAAAATTTGGTATTCTTCGCCTTTTTCTGGCGCTGATTATTTTTCTTTTGACGAAAAAACTCTCGACTGGCGAGATGTTAAAGGTGATGAATTGGAACAAAAATTATTCTCCGAACTCTCCCACGTTATCCCCAATGGCATCCCCTATGGCATCTCCGCGAAGGCGGAGATCCAGGAGAATTAAAAACTTGCTCTGAGCTTGTCATTCTTGATCTCCGCCTTCGCGGGGATGACACGAACTAAAACAAAAACAAAAACAAAAATGACAAAAAAAATTCTTCTAATTCCTGGTGATGGCATTGGCCCAGAAGTGGTCGCACAAGCTAAAAAAATTCTCGATTTCTTCTCAAAAAATACCGACAAAAAATTTGAAACCGAAAATGCATTGCTCGGAGGATGCGCTTACGATGCTGTCCAAACGCCATTTCCAAAAGAAACAATCGAACTCGCAAAAAAATCTGATTCAATTTTGCTTGGCGCAGTTGGTGGTCCGAAGTGGGAATCTTTAGAATATAAACATCGCCCGGAACGAGGATTACTCGGCATTCGTAAAGAATTAGAACTTTTCGCCAACCTTCGCCCTGCAAAAGTTTTTGATGCATTGGCAGATAGCTCAACCTTGAAACGCGAAGTTGTTTCTGGCCTCGACATCATGATTGTGCGCGAGCTAACCGGCGATCTTTATTTCGGCGAACCACGCGGAGTTACAACCTTGGCAGATGGCAGCAGACAAGGCGTAAACACCATGACTTACAATTCAAAAGAAGTTGAGCGCATCGCCAAAATCGCTTTCGATTTAGCGCAAGTTCGCGGTAAAAAACTTTGCTCAGTCGATAAAGCCAACGTAATTGAAACCACCGAAATGTGGCGTGAAGTTGTGACGGAAATCGGACAAAAAAATTACCCAGAAATCGCTCTTTCGCATATGTATGTCGACAATGCCGCGATGCAGTTAGCGCGTAATCCAAAACAGTTTGATGTAATGGTAACTGGCAACATGTTTGGCGACATTTTGTCTGACCTTGCTTCGATGCTAACCGGCTCACTTGGCATGCTTCCTTCTGCCTCGCTTGGTGAAAAATATTCTCTCTACGAACCAAGCCATGGATCAGCTCCAGACATAGCTGGAAAAGATCTTGCCAACCCTCTTGCGACAATTTTAAGCCTGTCGATGATGTTCAAATATTCCTTCGGATTCATCAAAGAATCAGAAGCAATTGAGCAAGCAGTTGCGAAAATTTTAGATTCTGGAATTCGCACCGCCGATATTTCTAAACCTGGCGAAGCAACAGTATCATGCACTCAAATGGGTGATAAAATTATTGGAGAGCTGCAAAAAATCTGTGCATAAAAAATTTTTACTAATTTCAATTTTATTTTTTTGCTCCTCTTTTTCGCGCTCAACAACTTTTGACGACCGCACCTCTTGTGAAGAGGCCAAAGGTGCGTGGCGTCAATTTGGAAATAATTGCACCGATGAATGTGAAGCAAAATTCGATGAATTTGCAGTTTGCACTGACCTGGTCATTTCCGCTTGCGAATGCGGAAAATCACGCTGCTGGAATGATGAGGTTAAGAGTTGTGTAGCACTTAGTGATTACAAAAAAATTTTCGTCGCCAGACAAAAAGAAGAGAAAAAAATTGCCGATGCAGCCAAGAAAAAACGTGAAGAAGAAGCGGCTGAAGAGCAAAAAACAATAATCAGCAACATCGCAAACATTACAAAAAATCCTGAGGCAAAAACTGCAACCAACGGAACTCAGGGAGCTATAGAAAGCCCGCCAATAAATCCTCCAGGACCAGTCGTAAGTCAATCACCACCAACAATTCCGCCTTTATTTTTACAGCAAGAAAAGGCCAAGCAAGAAGCAGAAAAAAATAATCCTGGGCAAAATCCGACAGTTTCAATTCCTGGATTGCCAGTAGTTCCTCTGCCTCAGTAACTAGCTAAAAACCAGCGCCGGTCGATCGAAGTCAAGATCTCATGAGCTTAATACAATAGTTACTGAGATGTTGATTTTGCTTGATAGCCAAAAGTTCTTGACTGGCAGAAATTATTTCAAATAAAGAATAAAATTCGCTGTGCAAATCCGATTTTTTTTACTTTGCGCCGCACTTATTTTAGAGAAAAATGCATAAAAATTCAAACAACAGACCAACCTCACCACACCTAGACATTTACCGCTGGAATGTCTCTTCAATCACTTCAATTTTACATCGCGCAACTGGTGTTGCACTTTACTTTTCGGTGTTGGTTTTGGCCTGGTATTTAACCTACTACACCTACCAAGTTAACGTCGCCGAATCAGCAGAAACCTGTGATTGTCCGATGAACACCGTCTTTGCAAATATTTTTTCTCTTGCTGCAATCTGCATCACCTTCTCGCTTTATTATCATCTCTGTAATGGTCTTCGTCATCTATTCTGGGACATCGGAAAAGGTTTCGAATTAAAAGATGCGAAAAGAAATGGTTACTTGGTTTTGCTTTCTGCTTTGGTTTTAACCGTTGCTACCATTGCTGCGGTGGCTTACTTCAAATTTTTCTAAAATGTCGAAAATCAAAATTTCTCCTTCAACAAAAACTGGTGCACATCACTGGTTAATTCAAAGAGTAACCGCAGTTGCGCTGATTCCATTAGTAATCTGGATTGCCCTTTCGCTCATTCAAATTTCGGAAGATCCGCAAGAATATTTGCCTGTATTTTTTGCTTACCCATTCAATGCCATTGCCGGAATCTTATTTATCTCGGTGTCACTCTATCACGGCTCACTTGGCATGCGCGTGATCATCGAAGATTACGTTCCAAATAAAACCAAAATGCATTTCTACATCATGTTGGTGCATTTCATTTCAATCGTAACTGCGGTTGCGGGAGTGGTTGCAATCTTGAGACTTCATCTAATCGGATAAAAAATGTCAGAAAAAAAAATCGGAAATTATTCAGTAACTGATCACGAGTTTGATGTTGTGGTCGTTGGTGCCGGCGGTGCTGGTCTACGCGCAACTTTCGGCATGGCACAGAAAGGCTTATCAACAGCCTGTGTCACAAAAGTTTTCCCAACTCGCTCGCACACAGTTGCCGCGCAAGGCGGAATTTCTGCTGCTCTCGGCAATATGGGCGAAGATGATTGGCGCTGGCACATGTATGACACCGTCAAAGGCTCTGACTGGCTTGGCGACCAAGATGCGATTGAATATATGTGTCGTGAAGCACCTGATGCAATCATCGAATTAGAACATTACGGCGTGCCTTTTTCACGCACCAAAGAAGGGAAAATTTACCAACGTCCTTTCGGTGGAATGACCAAAGAATTCGGCGAAGGCGGCCCGGCACAAAGAACTTGCGCGGCAGCAGATCGTACAGGTCACGCAATTCTTCACACACTTTATCAACAATCTCTCAAACACGACGCGCAATTTTTTGTCGAATATTTTGCCCTCGATTTAATCATGGAAAACGGCATTTGCCGCGGCATCACTGCTGTTTCTTTGGTTGATGGCACAATTCATCGCTTCAAATCACAAATCGTGATCATGGCAACAGGAGGCTACGGACGCGCTTATTTCTCAGCCACTTCCGCTCACACCTGCACAGGAGACGGTAATGGCATGGTTCTGCGCGCCGGCCTTCCTCTTCAAGATATGGAATTTGTTCAATTTCACCCAACCGGAGTTTACGGCTCAGGCTGCTTAATAACTGAAGGCGCACGCGGCGAAGGTGGATATTTAGTTAACTCCGAAGGCGAAAGATTCATGGAACGCTACGCTCCAAGCGCCAAAGATCTAGCCAGTCGCGACGTGGTTTCGCGCGCAATCACCATGGAAATTCTAGCTGGTCGCGGAGTCGGTCCGAAAAAAGATCACATGTATTTACACTTGAATCACCTTGATCCAAAGGTTCTTCACGAAAGGCTTCCTGGCATTTCTGAAACTGCGAAAATTTTTGCTGGAGTTGATGTAACCAAAGAACCAATCCCAATTATTCCAACCGTTCACTACAACATGGGCGGTATTCCAACTAATTTTAAAGCTGAAGTTTTAACGGTGAAAAATGGTCAGTCGACACGTAGCGCGACAGATACAAAAACCATGGAAACCGTTCCGGGCTTGATGGCAATTGGTGAAGCGGCTTGCGTTTCTGTTCACGGCGCAAATCGCTTGGGCTCAAATTCTTTGCTTGATCTAGTTGTCTTCGGCCGTGCTGCCGCAATTCGCGCTGCAGAACTTATTCAACCAGGCTCTGCTCAAGCTGAATTTGCACCAAATGCTGGTGAAGAATCTATCGCCCGTTTCGACAAAATCAGAAATGCCAACGGAAAATCTTCAACCGCAAAAATCAGAGATGAAATGCAGCATTGCATGCAATCTTATGCCGCAGTTTTTAGAACTGAGAAAGCTCTTTCTGAAGGCGAAAATAAAATGCAGGAAATTTTTGCCAGCTTCTCTGACCTAAAAATCGAAGATCGTGGCATGGTTTGGAATAGTGATTTAGTTGAAGCGCTTGAGCTCGACAATTTGCGTTCACAAGCCCTCGTTACAATTAGTAGCGCCTTGCATCGTAAAGAAAGCCGCGGTGCTCACTCTCGTGAAGACTACAAAGATCGTGACGACGCAAACTGGATGAAACACTCAATCATGTGGTGCGACGAAAAAGGGAATACCAAAATCGATTTCCGCGAAGTGGTCTTAAAACCAATGAGCAACGACGTTCAAGCCTTTCCTCCAAAAAAACGAGTCTATTAAAAACACCAAATTTTAGTTCGTCATCCCCCGCCTTCAAGGGGATGACAACATTAACCAAGCGACAAAAATGGCACTCAATTGTCCGAAAAAATCGAACAACTGAAATGCAAAATTCATTAAAAAATGGCCGAATTTACTCTCCCAAAAAATTCACAAATCGACAAAAAAGCTGGAAAGCTTTTTAAGGCGAAAGATGGCGCAAAAAATGTGCGCGTTTTTGATATTTACCGTTACAACCCAGAAGATGCTGAAAAGAAAAATCCTCACATCGACAAGTTTGAAATCGACATGGATGATTGCGGGCCAATGGTTCTTGATGCCCTAATCAAAATTAAATCTGAGCATGATTCTTCAGTAACTTTCCGCCGTTCTTGTCGCGAAGGAATTTGCGGATCTTGCGCAATGAACATCGACGGCACTAATACCCTAGCTTGCATCAAACCCATCTCTGATTGCAAAAGTGCCGATGTAAAAATTTACCCATTGCCGCACATGCCTGTGATCAAAGATCTTGTGCCTGACATGACCCATTTCTACGAACAGCATAAATCAATAAAACCTTGGCTACAGGCTGAAGAGCCCAAAAATCCGGGCAAAGAAAGATTACAGTCTCCGGAAGATCGTGAAAAATTAGATGGGCTTTACGAATGCATCATGTGCGCTTGCTGCTCAACTTCTTGCCCAAGTTACTGGTGGAATGGCGATAAATATTTAGGACCTGCAACTTTATTGCAGGCGCAAAGATGGATCGTTGATTCACGCGATGAAGCAACGGCTGAGCGTCTTGATGAGCTTGAAGATCCTTTCAAACTTTATCGCTGCCACACGATTATGAATTGCGCCAATACTTGTCCAAAAGGCTTGAATCCAGCCAAAGCAATCGGGGCAATCAAGCAAGCAATTGCCGACAGAAAAGCTTAGTTTTGATGAGTGAAACAATAGAAATCTACACCGACGGCGCCTGCCTTGGAAACCCTGGCAGAGGTGGATGGGGAGCCATTCTGATTTACAAAGAAAATCAGAAAAAAATCAAAGGCGGCGAAAAAGAAACCACCAATAATCGCATGGAATTGCGCGCCGTAATTGAAGCGCTGCGCGCGCTTAAAAAATCAGCAAAAATAAATCTCTACACCGACAGCATTTATGTCAAAGACGGAATCACAAAATGGATCCACGGTTGGAAAAAAAATGGCTGGCGCACCGCTAATCGTAAGCCGGTAAAAAATTCAGACTTGTGGCAAGAACTCGAAACAGAAACTGTTAAACACAAAATCGAGTGGATTTGGGTCAAAGGACATTCAGGAAATCACTATAATGAAATCGTCGACGTGCTAGCGCGAGAAGGTGCAGAGTCTACTTAAACAAGTAGCCGAAAAAGTGCGTAACGCACAAAACATCGATCATCATCACCATAAAAACCGGATCCCAGGCGGTTAAAGATTCTTGGGCTAATAATTTGCGCAGAGCTTTTTTTCCAAACTGGGCGCGCCGCTCTTCTTTCAGCTTCTTTTTTTCTTCTGGGCTAAGTTTTGGTTTCTTCGGAGCGCATTTCTTAATGGCGTAAATGTGCCAAGAAAAATAAAGCACCATCAACAAAGAGAGAAAGATGTCGATGAAGCGAAAATTGATCACTCTGATCAATTTATTGGCGATTAAAAAAGCGACTAAATATCCGATCACGCCCCACCACCAAATCATATGCGAAACGGTTTCTTCGCCCTTGTTAGCTTTCTTAAAAGATGAATTAATTTTGCTGAAAATTTCTTTCATTGCGGATGGTTATTTTTTGTAACTCACATCTCTTTTTGGACCTTCCCAAGGCGTCTCGAAATCAAAATTACGAAATTCCTGCATAAGTTTGACTGGCTCGTAAACAACCTTCTTTTGTTGCTCGTCGTAACGAACTTCTTTGTAGCCGGTAAGTGGAAAATCTTTACGCAGAGGATGACCTTCAAAGCCGTAATCAGTAAGGATGCGACGCAGATCTGGATGATTCATAAATTCAATTCCATACATGTCGAAAGCCTCGCGCTCGAACCAATTTGCGGTGCTAAAAACTTCACACACAGTCGCAACTTTTTCGCCTTCATTCAATGCAACTTTAACAGTTAGGCGATTGTTCAGTTTGTAGCTGAGTAAATTGTAAATCACTTCGAAACGCGGAGATCTAATTCCAAGCAAGTCTGCGCCAAAAACATCGAGCAAAGTTTTGAAGGAAAGGTCTTTGTCGTCGCGCAAAAATTTTAGGAAATTTACGATCTCTTTAGCCTCGACGTAAATGATTAGATTGTCGTAAGCGATTGGCTCTGCAACGGTCGCACCAGCAAAATTATTTTTAATGTAGTCGGCTTGTGCTTTTAAATTTTGTTTCATTTTACCTGCTAAATTTCCCGGTTCTTTTGATTTTTCTTTGAAGCAATAAAACTCCGTAAAGCAATGCCTCAGCAGTTGGAGGGCAGCCAGGAACGTAAACATCCACCGGCACAATTCTGTCGCAACCTCTCACAACTGAGTAAGAGTAATGGTAGTAGCCGCCGCCATTGGCGCAGCTTCCCATTGAAATTACGTAACGTGGTTCGGCCATTTGGTCGTAAACTTTACGCAGCGCTGGCGCCATTTTATTGGTGAGTGTTCCCGCCACAATCATCACGTCTGATTGGCGTGGAGATGGGCGAAAAATTAATCCAAAACGGTCGAGATCGTAACGACTTGCCGCCGATTGCATCATTTCAACCGCGCAGCAAGCGAGGCCGAAAGTCATTGGCCAAAGTGAACCGGTGCGCGCCCAATTAACGAGCTCGTCAAGCTTCGCCGTAACGAAACCGCGATTGTTAACGTCGTCAGCAACTTGGTTGAGAATGGAGTCTTGATTTAAAGGACTGAGATTTGAGTTGGTCATTTGAATTTGCTTGGAAATTTGAGACGCACTTTCTACCCGCCAGCCAGCTCTAATGTCAACATCCTGAGGAAGGTTTTAAGAGGAAGGAATTAGCCAAAAAATGTAATTTTGAGCACAGTGCTCAAAATTACATTTTACCCTCTGAAATCAAGGATTTATGAAATAAAAATCGCTCTAAATAGTTGCAAAAAACCCCTCACCTAACTGTAAAAAATTATTTCGAAAATCGAGCAGAGAATTACGAAAAGTATAAATCCCAAGAGGGTCGAAATGCGCTGGCAGATCAGGAAAATTCTCGACTAAAATTTGTTGCAAAATGGCCCAGCGTTAAACTCTTACTCAACCGAGAGCGGTTCAACTTTAGTAAAATCTAAACGCAACCCTGCGCGCTCTAGAGAAGTAAGAAAAGTTGCTGCAGCTAAAAACTAAGAAACAAAGTTAGATCTATCTCCACTCAAGCGCTCCACGCTTCCATTCGTAAACGAAGCCGGCGGTTAATACGGTTAAAAAAACCATCATTGACCAAAAACCAAAGACGCCGATTTTGCCCAGAGATACAGCCCAAGGAAAAAGGAAAGCCACTTCGAGATCAAAAATAATGAAGAGAATCGCGACGAGATAAAACTGAACTTCGAACTCATTACGCACTGGCCCCTCGCCTTCAAAGCCGCATTCGTAGGGAGAATTTTTCTCAGGATCTGGGCGTAATTTATTGAGCAAAAACGGAATCAGCAGCACGGCGCAAGAAAGGCCGATTGCGACGATTAAAAATAATAAAATCGGAAAATATTGTGAAGAAACTAAGTCGGAACTCATTGGCTCTTGATTGAATTATAATGTGAGGGAAATTGTACTGAGGCAAAATCAATTGAAAAAAAATGAAATCAACAACCGAGACTTACACCGCGATTGTCACACCTTTCAAAAAAAATAAGATCGACGAAAAATCTTTAGAACAAATTGTTAAATTCCAAATCGAAAATGGAATTGATGGCATTGTTCCTTGCGGCACAACTGGCGAATCTCCAACGCTAACTCACGAGGAACATAATTCTGTAATTGAGAGCTGTGTAAAATTCGCGCGTGGAAAAATTCAAGTAATGGCAGGCACCGGATCTAACTCGACGGAAGAAGCGGTGATGATGACGAAGCACGCAAAAAAAATTGGCGCTGATTCATGCTTAATCGTTGCGCCTTACTACAATAAGCCAATTCCTGAGGGCGTATTTCAACATTTCAAAGCGCTAGATAAAATTGGCATTCCGCTTTACATCTACAATATTCCTGGTCGTGCGGTGATTAATATTTCTGACGAAAATTTAGCCCGAATTTCTGAATTAAAAAATGTCGTCGGCATTAAAGACGCGACCGGAGATCTAGCTCGCGTTGCCTCTTTACGCCTCTTAATCAAGAAAAAATTTTCTTACCTTTCTGGTGAAGATGCGACAGTTGTGGGCTTCAATGCAATGGGTGGAAATGGCGTAATTTCGGTTACTGCCAACATCGCGCCAAAAATGGTTTCTGACTTACAAAAAGCGACAATGTGCGGCGATTATAAAACTGCACTTGCTCTTCAAGATAAACTAACCGCACTGCATGCCGCGATGTTTTGCGAGACCAACCCAATCCCAATAAAATACGCGGCAAGTCTAATTGGATTGTGCAGTGCAGAAGTTCGTCTTCCGCTAACTGCACCTTCAATCGCGGCGCAAACAAGAATAAAAAACGAGATGAAAAAACTCGGACTGATTAAAAATAAATAACTAAACTTTTACAATCTCTGCCTTCGCGAAAATAACGCGGAAAAAATAAAATTAACAAACATGCTAAAACTTCTGATGAACTCCGGCCCTTGGGGCCCCTGGAGCGGTGCCGGTAATCAAAAACCTAACAACTCTAAACCTAACGGTTCTGAAAATAATTCTGGTGGAAATTCTGGCGGAGAAAAAAAATCTCCTCCAACAAGAGATCCAAGAGGAAATCCGCAAGATGATTTTGAAGATTTTTTCAAAAAAAATTTCGAGCGCATGAAAAAATTTTTTGACTCAGCGCAAAATGGTAAATCACCAAAATCCCTAGTTGGACTTGTTATTCTTGGCATCTCATTTCTTTGGCTCTCATTTGGTTTTTACCAAGTTGATACTGATGAAAATGCTGTTCTACTCTACTTCGGTAAGTTTTACAAAGTTGCAACACCGGGGCTAAATTATCACATTCCCTACCCTTTTGGCCAAGTGATTAAGAAAAGCGTTACCTCGGTTAACACTGAAGAATTCGGTTTTTCTTCAAGCAAAAAAAATCAGATAATCGCGATTTTAACGCCGAAAGTTTAATGCTCACCGGCGATGAAAATATCGTCGACATTGAATTCCAAGTGCAGTGGCAAATTTCCGACATCAAAGATTTCACCTTCAATGTCGTCGACCCAAATCAAAGTATTCGTAAATCTGCCGAAAGCGCGATGCGCGAAATTATTGCTCGCACACCTATTGCTGGCGCTCTCTCGGACGGTAAAAGTAAAATCGAGCAAGAGACAAAAACTCTGCTCCAAGAAATTCTTGATGCTTACGGCGCGGGAATTCGCGTGGTGTTAGTTCAGCTGCGTCGTGTTGATCCACCTGCGCAAGTAATTGATGCTTTCCGCGATGTTCAAACTGCTAAAGCCGACAAGGAAAAAGAAATCAACCAAGCGCAATCTTACGCTAATGACATCATTCCGCGCGCACGTGGCGAATCTGCTCAAGCAAAAGAACAAGCGGAGGCTTACGAAAAAGAAGTGGTTGCTAACGCTCAGGGTGAAGCGGGAAGATTTAACGCCGTCTACAATCAATATTCGAAGGCCAAACAGGTGACTAAAAAACGCATCTATCTCGAAACAATGGAAAAAATCTACCGCGATATGGACAAGGTTTTCATTGATAAGAGCGCTTCTAAATCTGGTGTTGTGCCTTACTTCCCACTGAACGAAATCAAGCAACAACCAAAAAAGGAGTAACGTGAGCCAGCTTTCTTTTAGACATCTTCTTGATTCCCACCAAATCAAAGAAAGCGACATTGAAAAACTTTTTGCTCTCGCTGACAAATATTACGTCAGACCACAACAAGACTGCCCAAACACCATTCTCGCAACTTTATTTTTTGAGCCAAGCACGCGCACACGTTTCTCTTTTGAATCAGCAATGCACAGGCTTGGCGGCAGAATTATTTCGCTCGAAGACGGTCAAACTTCTTCGGTAGCAAAGGGCGAAAGCCTTGCCGACACTGGTCGCATCATGAGTAATTACGCCGACGTAATTGTGATGCGTCACCCCAAAATTGGCTCGGCGGAAGAATTGGCGAAATATGCAACAGTTCCGGTGATTAATGCGGGAGACGGCTCAAATCAACATCCAACACAATCTCTCGTCGACCTCTACACAATTTTTCGCGAGAAGAAAAAACTAGATAATTTACGCATCGGCGTGCTTGGCGATTTAAAGCATGGTCGCGCCGTGCATTCGATGATGAAGCTACTTACGCGTTATTCTAAAAATCATTTCACTTTGATTTCTCACGCATCTTTGGCGCTCGAGGCAGAAAGCAAAAAAGATTTTGAGCAACATGGCTGTAAGATCGAAGAGACATCAGATTTGGAAGGCGCGATAAAAGATCTCGATATTCTCTACGTCACTCGCACTCAATTTGAACGCTTTGACAAAGATAAACTCACCAAAGCGAATGATGTTTACTGTGTGAATAAAAAACTTTTAGCCCAAGGGAAAAAAGATTTAATTGTTCTTCACCCCTTGCCGCGCACCGGCGAAATCGATCCAGAAATTGATGAGTTGCCGCAAGCAAAATATTTTGCCCAAGCCAATTACGGAGTTTTTATTCGCATGGCCTTGTTATCGTTAATTACGAATGCTAAGTAAATTCACCCCCCGCAAGACAAACTTACTTTTGTTATCCCTGTAAATTTACCAATTTGGTTCTGTAATTATTTCCGATCTTTCACCCTTAGTTTTTTGTGAAAGGCTTTGATCAAGAAGGCTTTTCAACGTTACTGGAATTTTCTTGGATTGTCGCTTTCGCAGGAATAACTCTTAAATTTAGGTAACTAATTATGAATCTCGAACGCTACACTGAGAAAACTCAGTCAATCCTTCAAGCCTCGCAAACACTGGCTTTAGGACGTGGTCACCAAAAGTTTCTCCCTGAACATTTGCTTGCGGCGATGCTTTCAGATCAAGATGATCTTGTACAAAAACTTGTTCATCTTTGCGACGGCAATATTCAGATTTTAAGTGGCGAAATAAAGCAGGCTCTCGACCGCATTACAAAAGTTGAAGGCAGCGGTGCTGGACAAATTTCTCTCTCGCAAGAATTAGCCCGAATTTTCTTACTCGCAGAAAAAATTTCTGATCAAAATTCTGATCAATTCGTTACTGTTGAACGTCTGCTTCAAGCAATTTTGGAAGATGAAAAAAATGAAGCGGCAAAAGTTTTAAAGATGTCTGGGGTGACTGTGCAAGCACTGCGAGCCGCAATTCAAAAAATTCGCGCCGGGAAAAAAGCAAGCTCTGCTTCGGCAGAATCAACTTACCAATCACTCGAAAAATACGCACAAGATCTCACCAAAAAAGCACGTGAAGGAAAAATTGACCCCGTCATTGGTCGTGACGAAGAAATTCGCCGCACCATGCAAGTTCTCTCGCGCCGTACAAAAAATAATCCGGTTTTAATTGGTCAACCTGGCGTTGGTAAAACTGCAATCGTTGAAGGATTAGCGCAAAGAATCGTAAATGGCGATGTGCCAGAAAGCCTTAAAGATAAACGCCTAATGTCACTCGATATGGGTGCATTAATAGCGGGCGCAAAATTCCGCGGCGAATTTGAAGAGCGTTTAAAAGCAGTATTGAATGAGGTCGAAAATAATGAGGGGGTGATTCTCTTCATTGATGAACTTCATCTTTTAGTTGGCGCCGGAAAAACTGAAGGATCGATGGACGCATCGAATTTATTAAAGCCCGCTTTAGCTCGTGGCACGCTTCATTGCGTTGGCGCAACAACTTTGGATGAATACAGAAAATACATCGAAAAAGATGCCGCTCTCGCACGACGTTTTCAACCGGTCTACACCGAAGAGCCAACTGTTGAAGACACGATTTCAATTCTGCGCGGCATCAAAGAAAAATACGAAGTTCATCACGGAATTAGAATTAAAGACTCTGCTCTAGTCGCAGCAGCAACGCTATCTCATCGTTATATCACCGATAGATTTTTGCCGGATAAAGCAATCGATTTAATTGATGAGGCCGCGAGTTCTTTGAAGATTGAACTCGATTCAAAGCCAACAGAACTCGATGAAATCGATCGCAAGATTATTCAGCTTAAAATCGAAGCTGAAGCCTTAAAAAAAGAAGACGACAAAGCTTCAAAAGATCGCTTAACCAAACTCAATTTCGAACTTACTTCACTCGAAAAAAGATCGACAGAAATGGGAAGTTTGTGGCAGGCCGAAAAAATGAAACGCGGCAAAATCAATGAGCTAAAAAGCAAAATTGAAGCAAGTAAATTCGAACTCGAAAAAGCGCAGCGTGAAGGCAATTTAGCAAAAGCTGGTGAACTCTCTTACGGCAAAATTCCTGAATTACAAAAAGAGCTTTTAAACCTTGATAGCTCTGTGTCGAAGAACATTGTTCACGAGGCGGTTTCTGAAGATGATATTGCGGCAATTGTTGCGCGCACAACCGGAATTCCCGTTGATAGAATTCTTTCCGGCGAGAAAGAAAAATTACTCAAAATGGAATCTCTTCTTGAACAGCGCGTTGTTGGTCAAGGTGCCGCGCTTAAGGCGATTTCCGATGCGGTGCGCCGTTCGCGTTCTGGGTTACAAGATCCAAATCGCCCCGTTGGATCATTCTTATTTTTAGGACCAACCGGCGTCGGCAAAACAGAAGTTTGCAAAGCCCTCGCGGAATTTATTTTTGATGATGAATCGGCACTTCTGCGCATCGACATGAGCGAATTCATGGAAAAACATGCCGTTGCACGCTTAATAGGAGCGCCTCCAGGATATGTTGGTTTTGAACAAGGTGGCGTGTTAACCGAAGCAGTTCGTCGTCGTCCTTACCAAGTAATTTTATTTGATGAGGTCGAAAAAGCGCATCACGATGTTTTCAACATTTTGCTGCAAGTGCTTGACGACGGCCGCCTGACTGATTCGCAAGGCCATGTCGTAAATTTCACCAACACAATAATTATTCTAACTTCAAATCTTGGCTCACAATTTTTGAATGATTTGGGTGAAGATCAAAAAGTTGAAGAGGTGCGAGAGAATGTAATGGAAGTGGTTCGCGGCCATTTCCGTCCTGAATTTTTGAACCGTTTGGATGAGATTATTCTCTTCAATAAACTCAGTCGTGAAAATATGGAAGGCATTGTCGAGACACAATTCGCAAGGCTTGTTAAGAGATTGATGATCAGAAATATTAAACTCACCCTAGATAAATCAGCGAAAAGTTATTTAGCTGCAAAAGGCTTTGACCCCACTTACGGAGCGCGCCCACTCAAGCGCGTTATCCAGCGTGACATCGAAAATATTTTAGCGGAAAAAATTCTGCGCGGAGAAATTTCAGATGGACAAGAAGTGAAAATTAAAGCAAATGGGCAGGAGTTAGATTTCTTGCAATCTTAACCAAAAATCTATTCTTTGAACCGCATCTTAACTTCAAAATAATCAATTTATGAAAATCAAAACTACCATCCTTGGACTATCACTAACTCTATTCGCAAGCATGTCTGCTCAGGCGCAAGAAGAAAAAAGCGGTGAAAAATTTGCCGCTCACAAGACCGAAATGCTCGGACATTTAAACAAAGAAAAATCTGCTATTGATGCCGCAATTTCATGCATCAACTCCGCAACTAAAAAAGAAGATGCAGAAAAATGTCACGAGCAAAAGAAAGCATCGATGGATTCAATGAGACAAGAAAGGGAAGAATCACACAAAAAAAGAATGGCCGAGAAAAAAGAGAGATTACAAAAAGAGTTGAAAGAAATTGACGAAAAAAGCGCCGAAACTTCTAACAAAAAATAATTAACATTTAGCCCCTCCTCGTAATTGGGTGAGGAGGGTGTTTTTAAATAATCTTTCTGGTTCGTAAAAGATTAATCCTTGTGCTTCACTTGTTGATTTGTTTCAGTCGCAAGCCCTAGAACAAAAAAGTTTTAAGGCTGTTTGCTGACACGCAAAAACAATAATAAGTCTTAAAGTTTAACCCAAATCCGTTATTAGATCTTTATGAAAGATACCCCTACTTTGGCAGCATCTCCTATCTCACAAGAAGACTTAAATTCACTACTAATAACCGCCGCAGGAAATCCTCGAGGGGAAGCTCAGGATGAAAATGGATTAACCCAAACCGTTGCTGGATTATTGGTTCAAGGAGCTGGTGCTAACGCAGCA
>CAIQBQ010000141.1 GCA_903870105.1 uncultured Alphaproteobacteria bacterium
AAGCGGAATCGGTTGATATCTACCATTATCTTCCTTGTGAAAGACAACCCCGGTATCAATTATAATATCACCCTTCTTGCGGGGTTTCGTAACTTTTTTACCATCTTCCCAGAAAGAAAAATCACCATCTCTATCGCATCTAAACACTCTTGCGTAACATTCCGGACCATCAAGAGTTAGATACATTGTATCATCACCTCTGTAAGCGCCATTGAAAGTAACGGTGGCGATATTGTCTTTGCCTCTTGGTCTAAAAACTGAAATTCCCTCATATGCAGAAGCAGGCATTTCTTCTTTGAGTAATTTTTCCAAATCTTTTTTGCCTTTTGCATCAATACTCCCATATTTTGCTATCACACTCGCGGTCTCAATGCCATCGAGCGTTAATATAAAATTATTCACCTCCTTTGAACTTTTAACTCTTGCAGCAATTTCTGTTTGCATTTGTTTTGAGGTTCTTTGACGCGCAATAACCCTCATTCCCTCATCTGATTCGCCATTTTCTAGCAATCTTTTAATCATTTTTACCGCATTCGGATTGATGAGTGGGTAAGAACTTGAAGAATCCATTTCAAGAATTTTTTTGAAAATACCACCTTCTTCGCTTTCAAAAAATTTAGTTAATGAAGAACTTAATTTCTTTCTTTTTTCCTTTATCTCTTCTAGCGAATCAGTATCTTCTACATCAGTGCCTTTCAGGCATCTAAGCAATCCGGCAATCTGAGAAGCAATTTTTTTTCTATTGCTTTCAAATTCTTTGGAAATTGAATTTCCATCTACTTTTTTACTTACTTCATCTTTTTTACTTACTTCATCCCTTATTCTTTTTATTCTTTCTTCGTTTTCAATTCCTACTTTGAATTCCCAATCAGGAAGTATTGCGTTTCTTGCCTCAGTCAGAACATCTATCGCAGCTTCTATCCCCCTTCGTTTGGTCAAAAATTCAAGATTTTCTTCGTAAACAACCTCACTGCGATTAGAAATTTCTGGAATCGTTTTAGAAAAAATTTTAGTCGCGCCTTTTTTGCTCGAAACAGCAATACAGAAAGATTCTTTTACTCCGCCTTCAATTGGCATATCTTCGATATAAGCGATCGAAACTTTATCAGAATCTGCCCATTCTGCTCTATTCGCTTCAGCAACTTGATCAGTGAAAGTACGAAAACCCGCTGACCCAGAAAATTTGTGAATAACCAAGCCCGTACTACCATCGCAGATGCCGGTGCCAGAAACTTCTTCAATTGCGCCTTTGCTATAAAATTCAGAATAATTTGCCGAAGATATTAAGCCTTTTTCTTTATCAAAAGACCTTCCCTCATTACTCAGCTCAAGAGCTAAAATATCTTGCAACCTCTTTTCTACAGCGCGAACCTTCCCATCCCTAACATCAACATTATTACGCCGAGATCTGGCGCCTCTAAAAATCCTTTGTAATTTTCCTGCAGCTCTATCTCTCTCTAACCTTCTCTGCTTAATAATTTTAGCCGGAGCAAAATCAGAATCTTCCCTCATCATATTCAAAGCAATCCTTAAATCACCATGCGCGATTCGATTCGTATTTTCTTCGCTCTTATCGCCAGAACCAAGTAGGGAAATTAGAGCTCGCCTTTCTTCAGTTGGAGGCTCTTTTACTTCACTAAACTCTTTAAGAGCTCTTTCTACAGCAGAAATTTTATCTCTATTTTGTTTTAAATCATGCTTACTTAACTTATCATAAAGTACTTGTTTTAATTCTTGCCTTGATTGTTGCCTTGATTGTTGAAGACGAGGATCTTCTTCTCCAGGAAGAGTCCCGAGATAATTTTCTTTGTATTTTTTAACAGCTTTAGCAACATATTTATCTTCATCCTCATTTACTACTTTTCCCAAATGTAATTCTGATTCTAATTCTGATTCTATTGTCACTATGGCAGATTCGGCATCTAAAGTTTTAGATCTAGTTATATCATCTTCATTTGCTAAAAGATCTTTCAACTGCTTTTCTAATTTCCCTTTCCTGGATTCAAGCTCCTCTCTATCTAGTCCGAAATTAATCTTTACGACATCTCCAAGCTTTTTGCTAAAATCTTCGTAAGTTAAATCATCCTTTAATCCTTCACGCTTCTTCAACTTTTCAAAACGGGCGCGCATGTAAAGGTCAGCGACCGAATCTTTTTCGACAGAATTTAACGCAGAATATCCGGCGCTCTTACCAAATCTTGGAGTTGAAGATTTTTTCTGAGCATTGTCGATAATCAATTGTCTGATACGGTCGCTGCGATTCTGAGAAAGAAAATCATGAGTATCCTCAAGGCAATCGATCAATAATTCTGGGTAAAAAGCCTTTCTTCTCTCATAATTAGCACTCACTGCTCCTTTTAAAGTTTTTCCTTCAAGCAATTTTTCTAAATTGGAATCTGTTCCTCCGGAAGAAGATTTTGGCTTTCTATCCAAATATGGAAAGCCTTTTCTATCCTTTTCAGCTTTAACTCCCATCCCCTCAATAGAGATGTCTTGCATGAAGGCAATCATGCCATTAGCCGTCAAGCCATCAATTTGAAAATCAGGATTGCGCCGAGCAAATTCATCGATGACCGCTTGGACCCCTGCGATTAGAGCTACACCCTCCCCTCCCTTATTCGCAAGATATTTTTCCCTAACTTTAATCGCCAATTCACGGAATTTATTGGGTTTTTTTAACTCTTCCGTTATCGGATCTTTTGTTATTCCAGCAATTAAATGTGAAATTTCCCTGCCTCCTTTGCTGTTGATTTTAGTTCCAGTTGGCTCATCAACATCATCCGTGGAAGCATCCTTGGAAGCTGCTTTTTTGGCGTAAGTTAACGGCCTATTTCCATTTTCATCAACAGCATCCTTGGAAGCTCCAGCGTCAATACATGCCTTGTATAATTCTGTATTTCCTAATCTTGCCGCATCAAAGATTAGAGTTCTTCCTAGATCGCTGATGGCGCAGTTAAGTTCAGCTCCTTCTAAGCGGCGGAAAGTTCCATCTCCCTTCACTACTTCAACAAGAATCTCTCTCTTTCCTGTTTCTGCTAAAATTTCTTCAACTCTATAATCTCCCTCAGCAGTTTTCTTTGTAAAAGATTTTTTACCTTCGCCTGAAGGTTTCGAGGCAAGAAAAGTTTTTAGAATATCTTTTCTTCTGTCTTCACTAAAGCTTGGCGTTTTGTGTTTTTTTACTGATTCAGCCGAAAGAATTGCGATTGTTTCTTCATCGCCGATATCTCTGGCATAGAACAAGGCTGTTTTGCCTTCCTTGTCTTTTTCATCCACTGAAATTCCAGAATCCAAACAAGCTTTAATGAATTTCGATCTTCCTTCTTCCCGAGCTGCTTTAAAAAAGAAACTCTTTCCTGTTCCATCGCTTTTGTCTAGATTGCTTCCGAAAGTTCTAAGGAAATAAGAGGTTTCCCAGTCTTCTAAAACGCGTCCATTTTCTCCTAGAAGAGCAGGTCCTTCTGTATCTTGAGATATTTGATATGTGCGACCATTTTGATGCTTAAACTTCACTTGCTTATCAGCGGGATTAGCAGCCAAATACTTAAGAAATACTGGCAATATTTCTTTTACTTTAGTTGAATCTTTTAAATCCTCTGGATGTTCTTCGTACCATTTTTTCTGCTTCGATTCTATTAGGTTTAGAATATTCTTCTTAACAGCATCGGGTTTTTTTTCGCCATATCTAACATCAATATCTTCAGTACTTCTAGCAGCAGCGGTTTTACCAGATTTATCCATTCTAAAAACATCAGCACCACTTTTGATCAATAATTCACAAACATTTTCGTGGCCAAAATAAGCAGCATTTATTAAAGCATCCGATTCATTACCATGATTTAAAGTCCTAGAAACATTCGCGCCATTTTCGATCAATAATTCACAAAGCTTTATATCGCCTTTTCTTGCCGCTTGAACTATAAAAGGATTTATCAATTCTTCTGCCCCGAATTCTCCATTCGCTGAAGCGCCAACATCGAGACAGGCTTTAACAAGTTCAGTATTGCCTGCAGTAACCGCATCAGGAATCAATTTTTTTCCTATCCCGTTAAGGGCGTAGCCGATTTCCCAAGGCTCAAGATCTTCATTTTTGCCGTCATCATCAACACGCGTAATTTTATATTTCTTTTTATAATCATCGCCTTTTGCTTCTTCTACACCTTCATCTGCATGATCGGCTTCTTCTTCAATAAGATATCTGGAACCATAAGAATCATCAAAACTAACCTGTTTTAATCTTAATTCATCATAAAGCGTCTTAAGCACTGCATCATGTTTTGATAGATCGAATTGATCAGAATAGTGTTTGTAGGATTGTTTTTTTGTTTCTTGGCTTATTAATTTTACTACCCCCTCTCTATCTACTTGATCTCTAGCCCTCTGAAGAGGGGTTAGGCCTTGTATATCAGTCGCAAAAATATCGGCGCCCCTCTCAACTAATAATTTACAAGCCTCCACTGTTCCGGAAGCGGCGGCATAATGAAGAGGTGTCGATTTTTCATCATAGCTATCGACATCTCTTTCATTCACAGAAGCGCCAGCATCGAGACAGGCCTTGAGATACTCTAAATCATCTACATACAAAAAAAAACCATCTAAATCATCTACATATCCAGGATTTGCAGCGGCGGCCTCAAAGATTAATTTTTTTCCTAAAGCAGTAATGATCCTCTTTTCTTCATCTTCATTTTCTATTACGGCCCAAGGATTCTTAGCCTTCTCCAATCTTTTTTTATAAAGTAAAGGCGTTCCTTCAGATGAATTTTGAATAATGAAAGAGCCTAAAGGGCATTTCACTTCTTTAGAAAAATTTTCATCATCTTCATCTTCTAGGTTTTTTTTAAGAAACGTCCTAAGAATATCTTTTCTCTCTTTTTCGTTCGGCATATTTCAGTTCAAATTTAATTGAAAATTAGGCTCTTAGCCACAAGTGCAGCGTGGATAAAGAGGATCAGCTAATTTGCAACTGCAAGAACTTGGATGCGCATTGTCTTCGCGCTGATAAAATTATGTGAAATTTTTACCCCAAAGCCTTTTTGCCTTAGTGGCTTGAAGCATTATCAAGAAAGAAAGCCGCTGAATAATAAGTTAAAATTCAAAAAGCCCAATTCGGTAATGCTCTAGAAAAAAGCTGTCAAAAAATCCTGCAAAAATGGCGTTAAATTCAAGTAGATTAA
>CAIQBQ010000142.1 GCA_903870105.1 uncultured Alphaproteobacteria bacterium
AATCACGACAGACCACATTTCTCCAGCGGGAAATATTTCTGCTACTTCTCCAGCTGCTGCTTACTTAAGCGCGAAAGGGGTCGAGAAAAAAGATTTTAATTCTTATGGCGCACGTCGCGGCAATCACGAAATAATGATGCGCGGTACTTTCGCCAACATTCGCATCAAAAATGAAATGCTCGGCGGAGTTAAAGAGGGCGGCTTTACTAAAGATTTTAAAGGAGAGGTGGTTTCGATTTACGACGCGGCTATTTCATTCAAAGAAAAAAATACTTCTTTAGTGATTTTTGCTGGCAAGGAATATGGCACCGGATCTTCACGTGATTGGGCAGCAAAAGGCACATTTTTGCTTGGAGTTAAAGCCGTGATCGCAGAAAGTTTTGAAAGAATTCATCGTTCAAATTTAATCGGAATGGGAGTTCTGCCTTTAATTTTCAAATCGGGTGAAAGCCGTAAAACCCTTGGTTTAACAGGTGACGAAGTAATTGATGTCTTAGGAGTCACTTCTAGCATCCTTCCGAAACAAGACATAGTTTGTATCATCACTAAATCAGACGGTTCTAAACGTGAAGTCACATTAATTTGCGGCATCGACACCGGTAATGAAGTTGAATATTTCAAACGTGGCGGAATTCTCCAATACGTAATCAATCAAATTTCAAACTAGTTAAAATATGCAAATACGTGTCATTGGAGCACATACAGATGTTGGTCAATCACTGACTCAATATGTCGAAGAAAATTTAACTAAAGCGGTCAAAAAATATTTTGATCACGCGGTAAGTGCTGAAGTGCATTTTGCCAAAGATGGTCACATTTTTAAAGTAACCTTGGTTGTAAATGAAGGTGTTAAAGGTGGAATCGTAGTCAAGTCTGACGGTGAAGCTGGAGATGCCTACGGAGCATTCAATGAAGCTTGCGAACGCTCAGCAAAGCAGTTGAGTCGCTACAAGCGTAAAATTAAAAATTACCGTCGTTACGGTGCAGGATTAAAATCACTTGAGCCAAATTACAAAGCTCTTGATGCTACTAAATACGTGCTTCCTCCACTCAATTATGACGTGTTCGCCGAAATGGAAAGCGAAGAAGCGGAAGAAAAAATCGATGACTTACACAAAATTGTTGCTGAAAAAACCACTGAAATTGAAGAGCTTTCAATTGATGAGGCAATTATGAAAATGGATCTGGCAAACCTTCCGGCTCTAGTCTTCATGAACAGTAAGAATAAGCGTATAAACGTGGTTTATCACAGAAAAGATGGCAACATCTCTTGGATCGATCCGCAAGTTTAATTAATTTTTAGCATAGACCAAAAGGGGGTAAATTAAAATGGAAGTTTCAGTTCACGGTAAGTCAAATCTTGAAATGGCGATTCGCACTTTTAGAAAAAAATCTCAAAGAGAAGGCGTTGTTAAAGAGGCCAGAAGAAGAAAAGCTTTCGAAAAACCTTCAGAAAAAATTAAAAGAAGAGTTGATGAAAGTGTTGCCAGAAGAAAGAAGGCAAGAAATGGTGAAATCGTTTTCTAACGATTCCGTTATCCTTGAAGTTCATTAAGGCTTGGAGGGACTCTTGAGGTAATGCTCAAGAGTCCTTCTCGATACAAGTCTTTTGACAAGGAGGCGTTTTTATTCCCCTGCATAATTTTCCAATGCAACTAAGTCACAAAGATAAGTCTCTCTTACTCCTCATTGCTACGGCCATAGTTGTCTTGTGGATCATTTTTACGCTGTTTACGCGCCTCTTTATTTTTGCGAATTTCAAAAATTCTGATATTGCCAAATTGGCTGCTCAACCAAATCAAGAATGGTTCAATGTCTCGCGCCCACTTGCGCTCGATGATTTTAAGGATCGCGTAATACTCCTCGATTTTTGGACTTACTCTTGCGTTACTTGCATCCAAGCCCTGCCAGAAATTAAAAAATTTGAAGAGCGTTTCGGCAGTAAATTACTCGTAATTGGCGTTCATTCTGCGCATTTTACCAATGATTCAAATAGCTCTGCAGTCAAGAAAGCGGTGCTTAAATACGGCATTAACTTTCCTGTCGTTAATGACCCCCAGTTAAAAATTTGGAATGATTTTAAAGTTAAGGCCTGGCCGAGCTTTGCACTTATTGGTCCGAATGGCAATCTAGAAAAACTTTACTCTGGCCCAGATGAGCTAGATCAGATTAAAGTCGACGTCAAAAAACTACTGACAAAATACCAAACTAAAATCACTCGTGAGCCTCTGCCAATTTTGCTCGAGCGCTACAATACGATTGGCAATGTTTTGAGCTTTCCAACTAAGATCGAATATGCGACAAATTTTTCTTATAAATCTCATCATCTTCCAGTTCTCTTTATTGCGAATAGTGCTCAGAATAATATCGTTGTCTCTTCATTGACGGGCGAAATCGTTGCTAAAATAGGTTCTGGTAAAGATGGATTTATCGACGGAAGTTTTGAAGTTGCTGCTTTTAGCGATCCACACGGATTACTTTTCGACGGAAATAATCTCTATGTTGCTGACTCTGGAAATCACGCTCTACGCGTAGTTAATTTTAAAGAAGGAACAGTAGAAACCCTAATTGGCTCTGGCGTTAAGGGACGAGTAATTGAATCGATTCTGGAAGTGAAAGATGTTAATCTTTCCTCCCCAAGCGATCTCGAATTTTTTCCTAACAAAAACACAATAGCGATCGCTAATGCGGGCAGTAATCAAATTCTCACTTACAACCTAAAGAATCAAACCGTTGCTGCACTCGCATCTGATCTCTCACAAACATCGGATCTCTCAGCTTTTGGCGGCAAGCTTTATTTTATTGACGCCTTTAATTCTTCCTTTCGCGTAGTTGATCAGAATGGAGCAGTTAAGACTTTACTCGAATCTGAGCTTCAACACCCTCTAGGCCTTTTAGTTGACGACACCGGCGCCTATATTGTCGACAGCTACAATCACAAAATTCGTAAATTCGATTTCGTCAGCAAAAAATTACACAACTTCACCGGCATTAAACTTCAGCTCGACGAACCGGAAGGAATCGTTGCCGTACTTGATCGCTTCTACCTAGCCGATTCTAACAATAACCGTATCTTGTCGATTAATCGCGGCAATTTGAACGTGGAAATTTTAGACGTAATGCCGCCATTAAAGTTGCCAAAAGAAGGCTTCCTAGAATATTTACCGAATTTGCAAACGCTGAAGAAATTAAATGTTAAACGTAACGCAGAAATCCCATTTAAAATTGACTTGCAAGCTGGTTGGAAAATCAACGAAGAAGGCCCGAGCTTTATTAATTTGCTTGAGCTTAAAGGTGCTAATAAAGCCGACCTAATTGCAAGTTTTGATTGGAATGCAGTGAAGGAAAAAGCAATAAAATTACCAAAAATGCTCTCGGACAAAAAATACTTACTGCAAGGCACAATTTACTACTGCGAAGACAAAAAAAATGCGCTTTGTTACATTCGTAGCTACGAAGCAAAAATTTCTGCTGAAGGCGAGGGCGCTTCTGAAATGAAAATTACTCTCGGTGATACGGATGCCCAGAAATAATGGTCTCGGCGCGGTAAATTTGTTCGATTAAAATTACTCGCGCGAGCAAATGTGGCAAAGTCATTTTGCCCAAAGAAAGTTTTAGCGAAGATTTTTGGAGAATCTCCGGAGCTATTCCATTGGCGCCACCAAGTACGAAAGTTAAATCAGATTCTCCGCGCAGACCAAAGTTAGAAATTAGTTTTGAAAAATTTTGACTCGAAAATTCCTGACCATTTTCGTCGAGTGCAATTAATTTTGTTGATGGCCGCAGCGCCTGTAAAATCAACTTTCCTTCTCCTTCTTTAATTTGTGGAACTGCAAGATTTTTAGCATTCCTTAGTTCAAATTCTCTGAGTTCAATTTTCCATTTCATGCGCTTTGCATAATCAAGGAAAAGAGTTTGTTGCGGAGAGTTTTCGAACTTTCCAATTGCTAAAATTGAGATGCGCATGCGAAGCTAGGCTTGGTTTAATTACACTTCTGATTCAAATGAAAATCGCGATTTACCCCGGAACTTTCGATCCAATTACCTTTGGTCACCTCGACATTATTCGTCGGGCCGCAGATTTGTTCGACCATTTAATTGTCGCGGCAGCCAAGGACAATTACAAGAGCCCTCTATTCACGCTGGATGAGCGTCTCGAGATGATCGAGCTTGAGGTAAAAAAATCTCAGATCAAAAATATTTCTATCGAAAAATTTGAAGGTTTGCTTGTTGATTTTGCAGAGAAGAAAGGCGCAAAAGCAATTGTGCGTGGGCTTCGCGCTGTTTCTGATTTTGAATTTGAATTCCAAATGTTTGGAATGAACTCACAGCTTAATCCAAAAATTCAGACAATTTTTCTTCCCGCTTCTGAATCAAATCATTTCATTGCCTCGCGCTTGGTTAAAGAAGTGGCGCGACTCGGAGGCAATGTTTCAAAATTTATTTCGCCGGATGTTGAGAAAATTTTACGTCAAAAACTGGCGCTAAAGTAAGATTGTTTACCCGGGTAAACAATCTCAGAGATCATCTTTTAAACCAATCAAATTAAGGCTTTAAGGCAGATGAAAATCACCGACAAAAAATTACAAAATGAGATTTTGATCTTGGCTGACAAAAGACCAGGAACTGCCGCGCAAGCAATTGGACTCGCTGAAGAAATTGGTATTTCCTACAAAATAATTAATCTTGATTACGGATTTTTGTCTTTTTTGCCAAATATTTTTTTGAGCAGCTCTCTGCTTCGATTAACCAATGATTCTAAAAAGAAAATTCTTGAGCTTGAACACTTATCAAGCCTTGTCATTTCTGCCGGAAGAAGATCTGCGCCAATTGCACTTAATTTAAAAAAACAGTCAAAAAATCAGACAAAAATAATTCAAATAATGAATCCAAATTTAGATTTTAAAAAATTTGATTTTGTGATTTTGCCGAAGCATGACGAAGTGAGTGAAGAAAAATTTCCAAACCTAATCACAACAATTGGAGCGCTCTCGCGCGTAGATGAAAAGAGACTCGAAAGTGAATCAGAAAAATTTCCTGAACTGAAAAAAATTACCAAAATCAAAATTGCTTTGCTTGTTGGAGGTTCGTCAAACAAAACAAAATTTACGGCAGAGTCGGCAAAAAAATTAGCAAAAATTTCTTCAGATTTAGCAAAAAAAATGAATGCAACTCTGTTGATTTTAAATAGCAGAAGAACCGATGAAGAGCTTAACAAGGCTTTGAAATCAAGCCTTTCAGGAGATTTTCAATTTTTTGATTGGGAAGAAGTGAGAGAAAAAAATCCTTACTTTGCAATTCTTAGTGCGGCAGATTTTTTTGTGATTACTGGTGATTCAGTTTCAATGATTTCGGAATGCTGCTCGACCGGAAAATCAGTTTACATTTTTGACGAAGCAGAAATCTCTTCAGCAAAGCACAGATTATTTCATCAAGAATTAGTTGGGCAAAATTATGCGCGGAAGTTGTGTGGTAATTTTGTGCTGGAAAATTTTTTACCAAAAAAGCTGTGTGAGACTAAGAGGGTGGCGAAGCTGATTAAAAGTAAGTAAATTGTGGTTAGGTCTTACTTGACCACAGCCTAAAGTGGGGGGATGAGGTAGGTATTTATTTCATCCCAATTATCCCCGCACCAGGCGGGGATTTGGAAAATTTACTTACAGCAAATTAAATCTCTTTATATTCCTCGAGTGAATATTCATCAACCTCCATTGCATCAAGCACTGCATGCATTGCATTTTGCACCAAATGTTTTTCTTCTAAATTAATTATTTCTTTTGAGTGAGCGAGGTCAACGAGATCTTCTAAGCGTTTGCGAGGCAAGGCTTTAGAGCGAATTGCATTTTTGATTTTACCGCGCACTTCTGCGGCTTTTTCGTGAAGAACTAAAGCATTTTCAATTCTACCTAAATTATCGGTTGAATCTTTTGAGACGTAAATTCCTTCAGTTAAAGAATTGCGAAATTCGCCAGTTTCAATCAAGTTTTTGCTGATCTTATGACTTAAGTTGTCATTGGCTGGACAGCTGAAAGCATTGAAGCGCGACCACATTGCAAAAGGAAAAAGAATCCATTTTCCGCAGCAGCCAAAAATATTTTGGTAGATGCCGTCAATCGCATTTTGGGCTTTGCCAAGCTGTTCTTTGATTGCATGCTCAACCAAAATTTCGTCTGATTTTTTGCGACCATTTTCGTCGAATTTTTTCAAGATACAGGTCGAGATGTACATTGCCGAAAGCACGTCGCCGAATCTGCCGTTGATTTTTTCTTTACGTTTTAAATTGCCACCGAAGCGCGCCATTGCGATGTCGGCGAGTAGAGCAAAAGTTGCTGAGCACCAAGAAATTTTTCTTTCATATTTTGTAATCAAGTCGCGTTTAAGTGGTCTTATGAGATAGCCGCGAGTTAGTGAAAGAATTACTGATCGTGCAAGATTGGTGAATAAATGGGCAATGTGAGCGAAGAAAATTTTATCGAAATTTTTTATGTCGCCTTTTTCCAGAGCTTCAATTTCCTTGTAGGCGTAAGGGTGGCACATAATCGCGCCCTGTCCGAAATGGATCAAGCTGCGTGTCATGATATTGGCGCCTTCGACAGTAATTGAGATTGGACTCGAGAAATATGCGTTGGCCAAAACGTTGCGCGGGCCACGAATTATAGCGCGTCCGCCCATTAGATCCATTCCGTCATTAATATTTTGGCGGAACATTTCAGTGGCATGGTATTTCGCAATTGCAGTTATAACTGCCGGTTTTGAACCAGAGTCAATCGCACCGGAAGTGAAACTACGCATGGCTTCGAGAGCATAAGTGCGTGAAGCGATTCTTGCTAAAACTTCTTCAACACCTTCAAATTTTCCAACTTCCGTTCCGAATTGTTGACGGATCGCAGTGTAAGCGCTGACTGCGCGAGCGACCATTTTTGAGCCACCAGTTCCAGTTGAAGGAAGCGAGATTCCGCGACCTGCGGCCAAGCATTCCATTAACATTTTCCAGCCTTTGCCAAGGCCGTCTTCAGCGCCGATTACGGCGTCTAATCCGATTATTACATTGTCACCATTAAGGGGAGAATTTACGAATGGAGTGCTAAGTGGATCATGTCTGCGGCCTTGTCTGACGCCAGCTGTAGTGTGTGGAATTAACGCGCAGGTAATTCCAACTTCTTCTTTATCGGACAAGATTTTGTCGGGATCACGAAGCTGAAAAGCAACGCCAATAAGGGTCGCGTAAGCTCCTAACGTAATGTAACGCTTGCTCCAATTGAGGCGAATTTTTGTTTTTCCATTTTCATCTTTGAATAAAATTCCGTTCGAAATGATTGAAGTTGCATCCGATCCTGCCGCCGTTTCTGTTAAGGCAAAGCAAGGAAGTTCACGGCCATCGGCGAGGCGAGGTAAGTAGTAATCGCGTTGAGTTTGTGTGCCGTAATGCATTAACAATTCAGCAGGCCCGAGTGAGTTTGGAACCATTACGGTGATTGCCAAAGGAGCAGAGCGCGAAGAAAGTTTTTGAATTACTGAGCTGTGCGCGTAGGCCGAAAATCCAAGGCCGCCAAACTCTTTTGGAATAATCATTCCGAAGAATTTTTTCTCGCGCAAAAATTTCCAAACATTTTCTGGTAAGTCGCGTAGAACTTGCACGTCGTAATCAGCACAGATTTTGCAAACTTCTTCAACTTCATTGTCTAAGAAATTTTGTTCTTCGGTAGTAAGCTTTGGATATTTTTGTGCGAAGATCCATTTGAAGTTTGGACGACCAGAGAAGAGTTGTCCGTCAACCCAAATTGTGCCAGAGGTGAGGGCGATTCTTTCGGTCTCAGAAATTTTAGGAAGAAGATTTAGTGCGGTGATTAATTTTATCAGGCCTTCAGTAATAAGAACTCGACGCATGAATGGCGTTGCAAAAGTTGCCGCGATAACAAAGTAAAACATCCAAAAACTACGACTAAAATCGCAAGTCGCTAAATAAAGAGTCATTATGACTAGATGTGAAAAAATCGAAAACTTTTTGTAAAAGCAGAAAGCAAGAAGTGTCAGTGTGACTAGGCCAAGAAAGGGAACGCGATTGAGTTGCGCAATGATGTCGATGACGATGGTGGTTGGATCTAATGCGATCATAAATTTATTTTAAAATTATTGGCTCTTGGGATACGAATAAGACTGAGATAACAAGTGCCACTTCTGATGTTTGTAATATTTTTATTAAGTATTCTCAGAGTCTTCTCTTTACTCAGCTTTGCGCAAAGATTTACCTAAAGCGCTCTTCATTAGTTAAGGAGAAGTTGAGGTTATTTTCGCTTTATTTTTAGGAAGGTAATTTAAGTGCGCTAGTTTTCTTAGAGTTAGTTTAATTTGTTTTTTTTCTTATTCTTTAAAAGAGAAAGTTGGACTTAATTCTGGGTTTAAAGAGTTAATAAAGTTAAGAATTTTTATAGATCATCGACAGTTGATTCAGGACAAAAAGAATCATCAATTTTTAAGCGCTCTAAAACTAGAAAATAAATTCAAATAATTCGGACTATTTAGGTTTGAGCTAAGCAGCAAAATGATTTAATGAAAATGGGTAAGACAATCACAACATACTTAATCGAAGGCAACTCAACTGGTCTAAAATCTGTCTTCATTTCCAATAAAGTTTGCAACGCACTTTTCATTCCTCGCGCAAAACTCAATGAGGCAAAAAATCGTGAAGAGCTAAGTCGCCCATCTCTTTACCTGTTAATTGGCGAAGAAAACCAAGCCTATGTCGGAGAAACAGAAAATTTCATTGAACGAGTTAAAGATCACGATTTGAAAAAAGAGTTTTGGAACGAGGCAATAGCTTTCAGTGCAAAGGACAATTAACTAACCAAGGCAGATGTTCAATATCTGGAGTTTCTGGCAATTAACCAAATAAAAAAAGCTGATCGATTCAAAATTGAAGAAAATAAACAAAGCCCAAAAGCTCCAAATTTACAAGAACACCAACGTGATTCGGTTCATGAATTTTTTGAAGATGTGAAGCTCCTCAGTTCTTTTCTTGGTTACAAATTTTTTGAGGTAATCGAAGAAAAGACCAAGCACCTTTTTTACTGTAAAAGCGGCAAAGGAAGTGATGCCAGAGGCTTTTATGATGAGAATGGATTTACGGTTTTGGCTGGTTCGAAAGTTTGCAAAGAAACCACTAGCTCTTTTGGTGCGGCAATGGATCGAGATTTCTATTTCAGAGAATTTTGCAAAGAGGTTAGCGACTTATTCACAGTTGAAAAAAATATCACGTTCAGCAGCCCGTCAACAGCATCAACTTTTTGTCTTGGTATGAGAAGCAATGGTTGGACAAGTTGGAAAGATAAGGATGGTAAAACGTTAAGCGAAAAATTTAGGTAAATTAAGTAATTTTTAATATTAGCGGGCATGGGTCTTGGTTTAGCTAACAACTCAACGCCCCTCTTTTTGAGGAGTCGTCACGATTGGTTCTATTGAGCCGCGATGCATAGTTGTAGCTGGAGAAGCATAAGCTTTATCTGTTCCGTCTTTTTCAAACGCAGCCCTACTATTATCAGTAATTTTTGTTATTAATTTGTAGAGATCTTCTGGGCTGAGTCCTTTCAGGGCGTCTAAGGCCTTTTGATCTTTAACTTTTGCCCCTTCTACAAAATCAGCGGACAAAGATGCTGATTTACTAACCAAGTCAGCAATAAGATCGTTTCTTGCGAACGCTTCTTGCCTATCTTCTTGATGGTTCAACAAATAAAAAAATCTCTGATTTACTGAAATCTCCGCTTCATTTTCTGAGAGACCTAAACCCGAATCTTGATCGGTCAAATATCTTTTATGCCAAGACTCAAGATCTTTAAGAGTCTTATACGCCTCAATACCATCCCCTAAAATATCGTTATTTTCTTGGTTTATTGCGTTGCTGGGATTTCTTTCGTTGAAACTTGTAATGATTGAATTTCTTAGTTCGTCATCAGGAATGATAACTGACAAAATAAATGAGTCTTCTTTTGTAGTGCTTAAATCTCTTAGTTCTCCCTTAGGAAGAATAACCGCTAGAAGAACCGAGACTTCTTTGTTTAAGTTTTGAAGTGATGGATGACTCAATTGAGTCCGCACTTCTTTCCAATTTACATCATCGTGAGATAGAAGAGCTAAAACGGTTTTTGCTTGGCCACATTCAGCAGCAATCATTAAGGCCGTGTAGCCATGAGATGTTGCTGCGTTAACATCAATTCCCCCGGAAGATAGAAGAGCTGAAACGATTTCTGTGTGACCATTCCAAGCAGCAAGCATCAAAGCCGTTAAGCCATCATGTGTTTCTGCGTTAACATCAATTCCACCATCGAGAGGTAATAGAAAAGTTGAAAATATAAGAGTTGAAACGATGTCTGTGTGGCCATATTCAGCAGCAAGAATCAAAGCCGTGTAACCACGAGATGTTTTTGCGTTAACATCAATTCCATCACGAGATAAAAGA
>CAIQBQ010000143.1 GCA_903870105.1 uncultured Alphaproteobacteria bacterium
CGGGGATGACGTTGTTACTTACTCGTCTCGTCATCCCCGCGCAGGCGGGGATCCAGGAAGGGATGGCGTTGCTACTTACTCGTCCCGTCATCCCCGCGCAGGCGGGGATCCAGAAAACAAATATAAAAATGAAAAAATTCCAGAAATTCTTACTACTAATTCGCGACACAATCAGCGGTGATTTTGCTTACAAAAATTACCTAAAACATTGCGGAAAAAACTTACCCCTCAGCAAAAAAGATTTTTTACGCAAACGCGAAAAGACAAAGTGGGAGAGGGTTAATCGTTGCTGTTAGGAAAAATAAATATGACCTTGCAAGAGAAAACTGTTTAAGAAAAATTGAATTATGTCACTCTTAATCAAGCAAGACTAGAGATCTAAACGAGTGCAAACACTAATAACAAAATAAATGAAAGGAATAATTCTAGCGGGCGGAAGTGGAACAAGACTTGCGCCGCTTACAAACACCGTCAGTAAACAACTGCTTCCGGTTTACGACAAGCCGATGATTTGCTATCCATTAGCAACATTATTGAATCTCGATATCAAAGACATTCTGATTATCTCAACGCCGCAAGATACGCCAAATATCAAGGGATTCTTAGGCGACGGCTCTAACTACGGAATAAAGATTTCATATGCCGTACAAAAGGAAGCAAAAGGGATTGCTGAAGCATTTCTAATCGGTGAAAAATTTATTGGTAAAAGCAATGTATGCCTAATTCTCGGCGACAATATTTTTTATGGATCGGAAATAAATCGCGACCGAATAGAGCAAAAATTAATGCAGATAAATTCTGGAAAAATTGGTGCCTTGGTTTTTGCTTATCACGTCTCTGATCCTGAGAGATATGGCGTTGTTGAGTTTGATAAAAATGAAGAAAAAGCGATTTCAATTGAAGAAAAACCAACAAATCCAAAATCAAATTTAGCGGTTACGGGCATTTACATCTATAATCCCGAAGTCGTAAAAGTTACTAAAAACTTAACACCGTCAAAACGCGGAGAGCTTGAAATTACCGACGTAAACAACGCCTACCTAAAAAATAAAAAATTAGGAATCATTAAATTAAAACGAGGTTTCGCCTGGCTTGATGCGGGAACTCCCGACTCACTTCTGGAGGCCTCACTTTTCATCCACACCGTTGAAAAAAGACAGGGTTTAAAAATTGCCTGCATTGAAGAAATTTGCTACAACAAAGGCTTAATTAAGCGCGAAGATTTTCTAAAATTAGTCGAAAAGTATAAGAAGGGTTCAAGCTATCGCGACTATCTAGACTCCATTTCTTAAACAATAATTTAAACTGAAGGGAAGAAATTTTACACAAAATTAAAAACTGCGGAGTCTGTCAAGGCACAAAACTAATTTCCGCTCTCAATCTTGGAATGCATCCAATGTGCGATGATCTCGTTGAGGCCAATGATTCAAGAATCTGCAAATAATATCTGGTTCGTGAAGTGAGTAAATTTTGTTTTTATCGCTTCTTTCTTGAAGCAGGAGCTGTCTGGTTTGATGAAGAATTGGATTGAAGATTTCTGCAAGATCTACCGAAGAACCGATCTTTCTTTCCACATCACGAGCTACTCTGCCAATAATTGTTTTGAGATGTTTGATTACCTTCCTCGCACGCTTCACTTGCTTGGCATGAAGATAGCCAGAAATTCTATGCAGCAGAGTTTTGGTGGTGAGGTTGTAGTTTTGTCTGAGTCCAATTACGTTCTTTATGGCAAGCTTCACCAACCTTTTTCGGGCTTTGTTGTAAAGTTTGGAGTCGGTTGGGAATTCAATGTTTTTTGGCATTACGGCGGTGTCGACGATAACCTTCTTGAGGTCTTTAACTTTTACTGCTTCTGACTTCGCGTCTACAGCAACTGTGAGGGAAAGAATTTTTTCTAACTTTACAGAGCCAAGCCTATGGCGGAATCTGTTAAGGGATAACGGATTGATCGGAAATTCCCACTGCAAAAAATCATAACCGCAGAAGTGCTGCCAATATGGATTCTCAACCCAATCACGCACCACCTGTTCATGAGAAAGATTGTGCAAATGTTGCAATAAAAGAATCCCGATCATTAAGCGGATTGGTTTTGGGGGCTGACCACCAAACTCTTGCTTCTGACTGATAAAGATCAGAAAATTCAACTTCCAATTCACTCCAGGGAATCATGAGAGCTAAAATCAGAAGTTCGTTTCTTTAATTCAATTAACCACTCAACCTCGGCTGAAACAATTCTTCTTGACGACTATCGATTCGAACTGCCTTCATACTTTCTTGCTAATTTTTACTGAATTTATTTGCCGGAAAATGAAGGGTGATACCTTGATTTCTGGTAAAAAAATAGTAGAAGAAAGTGTTGTGGACTCAAGTGGAGTAGGGGTTGGTAGGGTATTTCAGGATGGACTAACATAAGCTACGCCTATTTCAGTTCTGCAGCTCTCATATTATGCGGCATTTTATTCATTTCTTTGATGATAGGATTAGTCATTGAAAAAAGTGACTTGCTATCACCAAGCCTTTCTGGAGCTGCAACCTCACTCAATACTACTTCTTTTTGTCTTTAGTGGAACTTCTCTGCAATTTTACAAAACCAATTTATATGAGGTTTCGTCAAAGGTATATTACCTACATAAAGCAGATTTGGGCTCTTTTAAGAATGAAGAAAAACTTTTTTTGCGTAGCTTATTGAGAGAAGATAAGAGAGTTTTGCAGCTTTCATTCAGCTTAGATTTTTACGTCTGGTCCGATCGCTCACCCTCTTCGGGAATTTTTTATTGAATGCCATGGATGAATGATTATTCGAAAAATCCATATCCAGGATATCCCTTGGATTTGTACGAAAAACCGAAACAAATTCTCCAAAAGCCACTCACTTTACCAATATAAATATCTTGATCTACAAATTGCTAATTACGTAACTATAAATCTTGTCCATCTCCTTTTCCCAACTTGTTTGTGCGGATTTTTCTAAGCCTTTATCAACGATTTTTTGGCGTAATTCTTTGGAATTGTAAAGATTATCAAAACCCTCCAAAACAGCCTTCGCCACAGGATCAACAAGAATTGAGTTTTCCGAGTTACAATACCACTCGGTTTGCGGTCCGTTATTAGTCAAAACCGGACAACCAGAAGCCATTAATTCAACCGGAAGATATGATAAATTCGTTCCAGAAAAAGCGATGCCGACATCACAAGATCTGTAAAGCTCGCCAGTTTCTTTTAACGTCAAATTTCCAAGTAAAGTTGCCTTAAAAGGAAGAAGCCCTTCTTCGATTTGTAAGCCTGCAATAACGATTTCGATATCCGGATATTTTTTAGAAATTTTCTCTAAAGCATTTATACCCAAACTAAAACAACGCCTTTCAGTTGACGGCCTTCCGTAAAAGAAAATTTTTAAAACACGATCTCGGACCTTGCCTTTATTGCTCGGATAAAAAATATCCTTATCAGTTGAAAAAACATAATTCTGGGCTTTTCCACCGTAGGATTCAAAAGTTTGACGCAGCCAAGTACCTCCAGTAATGCCTATAAATCCCATTTTATAGCTATTAATCGCCTGCATAGATTCAGTGCCATAAGCATAAAAAAGGCTTTCGTAATCCTGCATGAAATAAAATTTCTTTTTAGCGTGAGGAAAGGCAGAAACATCATAAGCCGATTGCCAAGTTGTTGCGAAAGCAGCTTCGCAAGAAGGCAATAATTCAGGATTGGTAATCACTTTTAACTTACAATTTTGTACCGCCGATTTGAGATCTTTTTCGATTTCCGAAATGGCTCTACGACCGCTGTCGTTGTAGATAAAAATAATATTTTGGATTCCCTCTTCTTGATTAGAGAAGTGATTGGCAAAACGAAACAATGTATAATGCCCGCCACCCCAAACATTTAGCCAATCCGGAACGAACCAGATAAAACGCTTAACTTTATCATTGGTCGGAAAATTGGGATATTTCCATTCGTAGTAGTCAACGCGGGCCTGATCTTTAATCATTCTGACCAAATCTTTTTTTTGTATTTCTAATTTTTTCAGAGCTTTTCTTGAGTTCGGATTACCAAAAATCACCTCTCTTATCTTGGCTTTAAACGCCCTTCTCTTTGTCTTAAATACAATTTTTAGATTCTTATTTTCGTCTTTGGTTTTCAATGTTGCTCCAAGAATTGTCTTCACGATCTTAAGCTAAAATTTATTTTGAAATTCGGTAACATACTTGATGACATCCGACTCAACAAAACCAATTCCGTCAAACTCATTCAAAAAAACCGAAGATATCCCTTCTGAATTAGCTCTCGGCGCTGGCAAGGGAAACTTGGAAGATTTAACAGGCAGAACTTCACCGGAAAAATTCAGAGATTTTGCCACAATTCGCGCAATATCAAATCTTGTCACCAGACCCTTGCTGGCAAAGTGAAAAGTTCCTGTTCTTTCATTTTCCATCGAGCGCAAAATAAAGCTCGCCAAAGAGGCTGCAACCGTGACATTTCCATACCTGTCATCAACCGCATATAAGACAGATTCTCCATTTTTGATTTGCTTGATAATTTTACCGACAAATTTCTGATCTCTATCAGGTCCACCACCAATCATCCACCCCGCTCTTACAATTAAAGAATTTTTTAGATGCTTTTGCATCATATGCTCACCCAGCAATTTAGAGCGACCGTAATAATTTTCTGGATCAGGTAAATCTAATTCGTTGTAAACCATTTTACCGCGCGCACCAAAAACATTTGAGGTAGAAATATAGACCATCCACGCCCCCACTTCACTTGCGGCCTTTGCTATCGCCTCAACTGCAGTACAATTTATCAAAGCCGCATGCTCAATATCCTGTTCACACAGATCAACATTGGTTTCGGCGGCGAGGTGCAATATAAAATTCGGAGAAACTTTTTTTACAAAGCTATCAATCTGAGTAGTGTTTTTAAGATCTAATTCCTGACGTGTAGGACAGAAAACCTGATATTTTTTTCTATCTACGAGGTTGTTAATATAACATCCCAACATCCCGGTTATGCCGGTAATCAAAACGGTTTTTGTCATTTTAAAAAAAGTTTTGTGAATCGTTAAAAAATGGCAAATCAAGATCTTTGTTCGAAACAATTGGGTAATTCACTTTCCAGCTAATCGCTAGAGTAGGATCATCAAAGCGAATTCCCGATTCTGCCTCTGGATCATATTCGCCGCCAGAAACATTATATAAGACATCCGCCTCATCCGATAAAACCGAAAAACCGTGGGCGAAGCCAATCGGAATGTAAAACATCACGCGATTTTCATGCGACAAGTTAATGCCAAAAGATTTTCCAAAGGTAGGTGAATTCTTACGCAAATCGACAGCCACATCATGAATTTCACCGCGCAAGCATCTAACCAACTTCGCTTGCGCTGATTTTCCAACTTGAAAGTGCAAACCGCGTATTACGTCTTTGTAAGAAAATGATTGATTTGCCTGAATAAAATCGTCGACAAGACCCATCTCCTTGAAGGTGGAAGATTTATACGACTCATAAAAAAACCCCCGACTGTCGTTGAAGACTTTTGGAGTAATAATTTTTAGCCCCTCAAGTTGGCTAGTTTCGACTTTGAAATTCATATAAGTTTTAGTTATCCTCTTGGAGTATTATCCTTCTTGAAAGAGTCAAATCCGACCAAAAAAGATAAGGATCCAGCGCAAGCACCGATATTCTTCGCCGCAGCCTCAGAATCAAGCTTTATTAATGACGTCAAAAATCTTATAAAATAACAACAAGTCAATCTCAGCGATGATTTTTTGGCACTAAATTTCCCCTTACGCACCTTTTTCCAATAAAGCTTTGACCAGCCTTTTAAATGCCAATCTCTGCGATAAATTTCTCGCAATGTTTTCTTTGAAGATGAGCCACCAACGTGGCAAACAACTGCTTGTGGTACGGTCAAATTTTCATAACCATTTCTTTTTGCGCGCAAACAAATCTCATCGTCTTCGTAAAATAGAAAAATTTTCTCGTCGAAAAACCCAAGTTTTTGAAAAACATGCATGCGCAGAAAAATGCAGGCGCCGCTGATAAATCTACTATCAAAACCGTTACCTACTTTTTTGTAATATATATCTCTGATGGTAGAAAAATCTTTTTCTATTTTGGCCTTCGCGATGGCGATGGCTTCATCAGAAATACTGGCTTGCGTCAAAATTAATGGACCCGCAACTGCAACCTTTTCATTTACTCTTATCTCTTGCAAAACCACGTCAATACTATCTTCAGAAATCAAGGCATCGGGATTTAAAACCAAAGCAAATTCGGTCTCAACTTGACGTAAGGCAACATTATTTCCTCGTCCATAGCCAAAATTTTTCGCGAGTTGAATCAACTGCACTTTTGGAAAGTCCGCCTTAACGAGTTCGACTGTGTTGTCTTTGCTAGCGTTATCAACAACCACGACCTTATACTTATCGCAGTTAAGATTAATTAAACAGTTTTTGATTACGTGGGAACTGTTATAGGTTAGAATAATGATTGTTAGATTGGCCTTCATCAAGAATTTAAATTTTGACAGAACCACATCACTGTTTCTTCGAGACGCTCATCAAAGGATTTAGAAACCGCATATCCCAACTCTCTTGCAACTTTACTATTGTCAATCGCATAGCGCTTGTCATGCCCTAGGCGGTCCTGCACGAATTTAATCTGTGCTAGATAAGATTTTTTATCCGCACGCGGCTTTAGTTGATCCAAAATCCCACAAATCTTTTCAGCAATTTCGATATTTGTTTTTTCGCATTCACCACCAAAACAATAAGTTTGGCCCACCAGCCCTTTCTTAAGAGCGTTGTAAAGACCGTCACAATGATCTTTTACAAAAATCCAATCGCGAATATTTTTACCGTTACCATAAATCGGGATAATTTTATCAGCCAAAGCCGATCTTACTATCGTCGGAATAAGTTTTTCATGATGTTGATGTGGCCCAAAATTATTTGAGCAATTAGTGACGATTGTAGGTAAGTCATAAGTTTCAAACCAAGCGCGTACTAAATGATCCGAAGCAGCTTTGGAAGCAGAGTAAGGCGAGTTTGGACGATAAGGATTTTCTTCATTAAATTTTGGATCACCCTCCCCCAAGGAGCCATAGACTTCATCGGTTGATACATGCAAAAACCGAAATTTTTTCTTATTTCCTGCACCTAAATGCTTCCAATAACTAAGGGCGCAAGCGAGCAAGTTATAAGTCCCAACTATATTGGTTTGAATAAAATCTTTTGGTGATTCAATTGAATTATCCACATGCGACTCCGCCGCAAAATTCACCAAATAATCGATTTTTTCTTCAGATAAAATCTTACTTATCAGACCTTCATCACAAATATCCCCATTCACGAATTTAAAAGATGAAGAATCTTTAATTGAAGATAAATTATCTAGATTTCCTGCATAGGTCAAAGCATCCAGCACCACAACCTTGTGACCGAGATTAATAATTTTTATAACAAAATGGCTTCCGATAAATCCGGCTGCACCAGTAACTAGGTAGGTGTCCGGTTTGATCATTTTAAATGAAAATTAGTTTTAATATATTCGCAAAATCTACATACATCGACTTAAAATCAACACATATTTTTTAAACAAAAGCCTTCAACTTTCTTAGTCGTCAAAAAATATATTTTGCTTATAGAACACTCTGAATAACACAAAAACTCCTCAACCCACAACTAAGATTTCCTAAATTTTTCAAATCTAAAAAATTCTCTCAGTTTCTTTCATAATTTTCTTCCAAAATCAGTCGATATTTTGGCTAATTTTGTTATTTTTGTGATTCTTTGTGGATGATTGTGTACGTAGGACGCAATCATCCATTGTTCAGACGTGAATTGGTATTGATAGAAGTTGCTTACGAATCATGAACAAATTCGATAATGCGAATAGAGTGTTAAGCTGTCCTATGTTTTTCTTTAGTCCGCGATATCTGACCTTGCGTTAATTCCAGATGCATTTGATGACCTAGAAAGGATGCTCAAACTTGGCTCTTACTGACGAGAATTGCTGATTTCTTTTGTTTAGTTGAGAGCGGGCGTTTGAATTTAGCTTTATTGGCAATCCCGTAGAAAACTCCTTGTTGCCTACAGGCTTGCTTGAGGGCGCAATCGTAGTAAGCTTTATCTCCAAAAATGTCAGTCTCTTCACCGTGAAGAAGATCGTAGGTTGTAACAAAGTCATGTTCTTTAGCTCTTGATGCCAAAATGCTGTGAACCAATGGCTTACCCCGTGATTGAACCCCGATATGCACCTTCATTCCAAAATGCCATTGGTTGTTCTTCTTGGTAGAACTCATTTCTGGATCACGAGATTTGTCTTTGTTCTTGGTGCTGGTTGGAGCGTCTATTAGTGTGGCATCAAGTGATGTCACTTCTTTGACCAGCAGATTCTTTTCTTCAAGGAAGTGATTTACGGCATCAAATATTGCCTCGGAGAGATTATGCTTTTCTAGGAGGTGACGGAAGTTGAGGATGATGGTTTCGTCCGATCATAAATCGCATCTTCCGCACTTGGATCACTGAGATTATACCATTGCTGTAAGCAGTGAATTTTTAGCATTAGCTCTAGCGGGAAAGACGGCCTGCCGCCTTTACATGCAACACTGTTAGCATCTTGGTTTTTGTTTTTATCAGAATCTTGAGTGCCAACGTAGTAAGGTTGGATTTCAGAAACGAGCACTGCCCAAGGAACGACTTTCAACATCTCATCCAAGAATTTCTCACAACGAAGTTTTTTCTTGTTTAGAGCGATTGATAAAAATGAGAGTTGAGCCACAAATTTCCCAGAAATTCCTTAAAAAAGACTGAGTTCAGATAGCTTCTAAGCTACGTTAATAATGGTTCCAACTCACTTTATTGTAAGGAAATGTTTGGGTATTTTTTAAGATTTATTTGAAAAAAAATTGTTGGGTTTTGGATTGTGGGGGTGGGTTTTTCAGAGTGTCTTATATTATTCGTGATCAAGAGGCGGAAAAATATATTCACGAGACTTTTCCGAAAAAAGCTAATTTTTGCCGAAGGTATTTCAAAAGTTGAAGCTTCTGATTCAGATCTATAAGCAACTATTTTTTTACCTCGGAACACAGATCAAAGCTTCTTGTGACTTAAGAATCATTCTGGCGATCGGATTGTCGTACATTTCTGGATCGGGTTTTGAATTTTTTACGTACTGATTTGAAAGATAAAAATCGAAGTAATGAAGAATTTCTGACTTGGACAACATCATCTCCAAAGATTTTAAACAAAAATCAGCCTCATAAAAATTCTTCGGCAGGACAACTTTGAAATCATTTTTGTAATGCTTCTTCGCCAAATGAGCTCTCACCAAATATCACACAACCAGTGATAAAGATAAGGTGACGCGCCATAAGCAATAACAAGTACCGGCACATCTTTTGTGTTGATGATTTTGCTCTTGAAATAGAGATGAGCTAATATTTTTTGGAGGCAGTAAAGGCTCTTTGAAAATCAGGGCGCGACTCTTTCATCAAACGCGATCCGCGAAAAAAAAGATTGTCGATATTCACGTAAGCCTTGCCGTAATCGATTAATTTACTTCGCTCGTTTTCCCCAAATAAGTTCTCGGCCCAGAATAATTTAATGGTAGAGTGCGGCTGATTTGGATTTGCGGTAAAATGATTTCTGATTTCATGGTGTAATCTTTTGGGATTAATTAAGAAGTTTCAGAACCTCCGATTCAACTGCTTTTGAAGATAATAAATTTTTCTGATATAAAAATTTTTCACTGCCGTAAAAACCATCAGATAAAGATTCAACTGCCATTCTTTTTAACTTACAGTTAAGTGAATTTTCAGCAATAATTTCAGCGATCATTGAGCCAATTCCGCCATTGGCGTAGTGAGCTTCGAGCGTAATCACATTCTGATGTTTTTTGAGTAGATTTTTGATCTCTTCCAAAACTTCTTTTTCAAAAGTTGGGATCATCGCGAAAGTGATTTTAATATTTTTTTGCAGCAGATTTTTAACGGCAATTTCAGCTTCTACGCCAATAGTTCCAAGAGAGAGTAAAATTAAATTTTCGCCACTTTGCACAATTTGTAATTTATGTGGATCGAACTCTGTTTGCTCCGCTAAAATTTTTGTCGTACCTTTACCAATGCGATAAAAAATTGGGCCAGAATATTGATAAGTTTTTTCTAATGCTTGCGGCGATTGAACATCATTGCTCGGAGCAACATACATAAAGCCCGGCTGAGATCTGACTAGAGCAACATCTTCAAGCAAATGATGTGTTGAACCGAGAAGGCCATATTCAAATCCGCAACCGATACCAACAAATCTTACTGGCAAACGATGAAAAACTGGGCCATTTCTTATAAATTCAAAAGGACGCAAAAGAACAAAAGGTGAAATTGAATAAACAAAAGGAATGAAGCCATCTTTAGCTAAGCCAGTTGCAATGCCGACCATATTTTGCTCAGAAACTCCGACGTTGTAAAAACGATCAGGAAAGTTTTTTTGGAATTCTTCAACAACAGAAAAACCTAAATCTGCAGTGAGTAAAACAATGCGCTGATCTGTTTTTGCGAGTTCAATTAATTTTTTGATAAAATCGTTACGCATTCAACTCCTGCATGGCTTGTTGATATTCCTGCTCATTCATTGATTTGTAATGCCAAGGAATTGATTTCTCCATGAATGACACACCTTTCCCGGAAATTGTTTTAGCGGAAATGAAAGTTGGCTGATCAATTTTTTGTTCAATGAATTTTTCAAGAGTAGTTCGAATTTTTTCTTGATCATGACCATTAATTTCCTCAACAAAAAATCCGAAAGTTTTTATTTTTTGTGCAACATCAGAAATATTAATTACTTGATCAGTAAAGCCCAAAGCCTGTTGCCCGTTGAGATCAAGAATAATACATAAATTATTTAGCTTGTGATGCGCGGCAAATAAAATCGCTTCCCAGAAAGAACCTTCGTCAAGTTCAGCGTCGCTAATTAGACAATAGATTTTGCGATTACTTTTTTGAATTTTTGCTGCCAAAGCTGCACCAGTTGCGAAAGTAATGCCCTGACCTAATGAGCCAGTTGTAAATTCAATTCCAGGTACAAAATGTTTTGGGTGAACAGCAATTCTAGTACCATCAACACAGTAGCTATCAAGCTCTTCTCTGCTCAATAAGCCCTTCAGAAACAAAGCGGCATAAAGCGCTAAAACGGCATGACCCTTTGATAAAACAAAACGATCTCGCTCAGGATTCTTTGGGTCATCAATTATGATTGCATCCTGATACAAAACACCAATCAGATCAGCAATGGAAAGGGCTGAGCCAATATGCCCAACTCCAGCTACTTTAGAGTTTTTGATGACAATTTTTCTAATTTCGTCGGAGAAATTCATATTTTTTACTACCAGATTTTCCACGGCGCTTTACCCGCAGACCATAAATTTTCGAGATGAATTTTGTCGCGCTGAGTATCCATTGCATACCAAAAATCTTCGTGCTTGAAGGAAAGAAGCTGATTGGCTTTAACCATATTTCTTAACGGCTCCTGTTCTAAAATCACATCCTCGCCATTTGGAATATAATCAAAAACCTGCGGCGAAAAAACAAAAAATCCACCATTGATGTAATTGCCATCGCCAGAAGGTTTCTCATGAAAATTGCGCACAGTTTCTTCGTCTTCAGATAATTCTAAAACACCAAATCTTCCCGCTGGCTTTACTGCGGTAAGGGTTGCGGCCTTGCCATGCGATTTATGAAATTTGATCGCCTCTGAAATATTGGCGTCGCAAACACCGTCTCCGTAAGTCAGACAAAAATCTTCGTCGCCAACATATTTTTGGATTTTTTTGATGCGCGCGCCAGTCATCGCGTGCTCACCAGTTTCAACTAGAGTCACTTTCCAATCTTCTGAAGAGTTGTTGTGAATAACTTGAGTATTGTTCGCCAAATCAAAGGTGATATCTGACATGTGGCGGTAATAGTTAGCGAAATATTCCTTCACCACATAGCCCTTATATCCCAAGCAAACCACGAATTCTTTGACGCCATGCGCCGCATAAATTTTCATAATGTGCCACAAAATTGGCTTTCCGCCAATCTCAACCATCGGCTTTGGCTTGAGACCAGTCTCTTCGCTAAGCCTTGTGCCAAGGCCACCGGCAAGGATTACTGCTTTCATAAATTCTTATTATTTTGATACCAAAGGAAGGTATTTTTTATCGCTTTTTCTAAGGAAGTATATTCTTCCAAACCCAACTCCCGCCTAGCTTTCTCGTTAGATGGAATGTAGCGCGAACTAGAAGAAGTATTGAAGCTTCCATTATCCGAAAAAACAATTTTTGATTCTGAAGATAGAGTTTTAACAACCAAGTCGGCAAGATCTGCTATTAAAATTTCTCTTTGCGATCCGACGTTAAAAACCGAATTATTTGGTGCCGCGATTAAAATTCGCAAAAGCCAAATCACCAAATCAGTCGAGTAAAGATAGGAGCGATAAGTCTGTGTTTTTGAGTTCAGAGTTACGTCTCTGCTCGCTGCAACGTCACGAATAAAATTTCCAATCGCGTAATGTCCATCAAAATGCATGTAAGGGCCAACGAAGCTAAAACAGCGCGCGACAGATGTATGAACGCCGTGAGTAGAAGAATAAATTGAGCACAAAGTCTCACCTAATCTTTTTGCTTCGCCATAAACTGAAGAAATTTTTTGCAAATCCGGCGCGGATAAATCACCCTCCTGACGCAACTCAACATCAAGATTTTGTGCGCCGTAAATTGCGCCAGAGCTTAAATATAAAAATCTGCAACCCTCATTTTGCTTAGCAATTTCAAGCATATTAAGCGTTCCTTGATAATTTTCTTCAAGGAATTTTTGCGGAGAATTTTTTAATCTTTCAGCAGAAGTGTCACAAGCGGCATGAATTACGTAATCAACTTTCTGAACAAAATCTTTTAGCTCAGAAATATCAGATTGGATCGGAAGAATTTTCGATGAACTGAGAAGTGGAAATTTTTTCTGAAAATTTATTACATCTCGAGAAACCGCGTAAATTGTGAGTCCAAGACTATTGCGTTCATCAAGATGCAAAAGAGCTTCTAGCAAACATCTGCCAAAAAAACCACTTCCACCTGAAATAAAAATCGACTTATTTTTCAACAAACCAAGCAAATCAAAGAGCTTAGATTGCATAAGCTCTAGATCTGATTTGTCGGTTGAAAAATTCATTATTTTTGAGTCTTGATGAATTCTTCGATTGTTGAATGCATATGCGCAATCATCTCTTCATTTAGGCCGTGATGACAAGCAAGCAAAGTACCGCCGCGCATCACGCTATCAGAATTAGCGAGATTCGCAGCTTTGCGCATTTCAATATTTTTAAAACCGGGCTGACGCGTGATATTGCCGGTGAAAAGAACGCGAGTTTGAACATTTCTTTTTTCCAAGAAAATTTGGAAGTCGCGACGTTCGAAAGGCGCTGAA
>CAIQBQ010000144.1 GCA_903870105.1 uncultured Alphaproteobacteria bacterium
GTTGGAATAGACACCATCGCCTCGGCACTTTCGGAAGAAAGAGATTCAGTCGAAGACACAATCGAGCCATTTTTAATCCAAAAAGGCTTCGTCGAAAAAACGCCAAGAGGCCGCGTTTTAACCGAGATCGCGTTTAAACATTTGGGAATAGAATTTTAATTTATGTCTAAAGCAAAGAGTACGGACGGTTCTGCGATATCAAAATCCAAGTTCTTTTCACTTCCTTACACAAATGGCTCCTCAAGCCAAGCCGGCGTCAAACAATATTATGACTTTATTTTTACGAATGATGAGAATCTAAAAAAAGTGCCGGTAGCAATAACTGGATCAACCAATAAAGGCATTTTTTGGCAGATTGGCGGCAGTAATATGAATGGTGATTTGGCAAAATATTTGCACAAAATTAATCCTCGGTTATTGCAAGAGGCTAATAAAAAATTGCGTGATGAAGGGCCCAAAGAAGGAGATCTTAAAGGCGCAATCGGCAGAGTTGGAGTACTTGATTTTACTAAGATTGGGGGTTTTAAAGCAGGTTCTCAAGTTGAGAAAATTCTCTACTCGGCATCGCCAAATCTTGGAGGAAAAGATCAAGAGGCGGCAAAAGAGGAAATGACCGCTTTTGGAGAAAAGTTTAGAAATCAGCTTCATGAAAAAGGAGTTGGGGAGTTGTGCCTACCCCTATTTTCTGGCGGTCTTTATAGGGGATCAAATTCACAGCAAAAAGTTGCCGAATGGTTGATGGAGGGCTGGTTTCTTGCTGAGGCAAAAACCCCAACCATGCCCGAAGTTACGGTTTATCTAGGTCACCAGTATTTAGTGGATGCTGTGCAAGCGAAAAAGATGCAATGTGCAAAACATTTATCGTCTGTCACAACCTTCCCAGCTCTCTCTGGAACGAAAAGCGTTGCTAAGGGAGGTTCTGTCCTCAGAGCTCCATCAACAGGCTCAGGCAAGAAGGCGAGCTCGGGATTGGTCGCCGAAGATCTTAAGTCTAGAAACAGCAGAGATTTTGCCTATTCGGATAGAGAAATCGATGCAGTTAATATCGCTAGAAATCTTCAAGACGGAATATCTTATTATTCTTCTGATAATGGGGTTTTTACGAACATTCTATTAAATCGCGGAGGCCATCTTTTAGAAGAAGGCGGTAAAATTGTGGTTGAGCTGCCAGCTTGCGATGCTACGGGGGAGAATTCTCCGATCACTGATCGTCTAAGAGATCAGTTCGTTCATTTGTTTAAATTAGAGAGTAGAGGAGAAGCAATTTATCCCCTTAAAATTTTATTTCCTTACAAAGTTGTGGGTTGGCACTGGAATGCCGGAGAGATCATCGTTGCAAAAGATGGAGCTGGAAAATTTAGAATCGAAGGACGCGCCTATGATCCTGTCGGCGGAGGAACTCTAGATCAGAAAATTCAACGCGAAATAAGAGCTTTTTTTATACAACAACCTGGTTTCGATAACGCGAATTTCCAACTCAATATAGTATCTGATACACGACAAGTTCAGATAGGCGGAATAGCTTGCGGCCTTTATGCGGCGCGCGCGATTCATAATCTTAAAACCAAAAATAGCTCAAGAATTTGGGATGGTGTTCTTCTCGATGATGCAGTCAAAATAGATCAAGACCTAAGAGATGAGGATTCTGCCCTTGTAGAGAAATATTGCGAAAAAAGGACGAAGGCTCAATTTTGCGCCCCAATAGATGAAAGGGCACATAAAAAAGGAACTTCTAAAGAAGCTTACAAGGAAGAACAAGTGCAAGCGGCCACTATACTTATAAGTATTGAGAAAATACTGAAGGGTGAATTTAATGAAAAATTATCTACAATACTTAAGGGGATCGCTTGCCCCGGAGAACGGGATATGGCAGCTGTTTATGATAAGGCCTATTTAGAACTCGCCCAAGTGCATAGAGATCTTCCAGGAATTTTTTTTGAAAATGAATCGTGAAATAGAAGCAGGGCCCTTTTCAACTTTGACAGCATCAAGCTTGTTTGTGAGGCTTATTCTGAAGGAAAATCAGAGCCCAATCTCAAAGCTAGCAGAGAGTGTGTCGCAAAAGGCGGCTCATCAAGCAGGTCTGCCATCAAAACAAAATCAATTCGCGAATGCGAACAAGAATCAGCTTCATCAGAAAGTGATTCAGAAGGCGAATCAGCCGGCGCAGAAGATTCAGAATTGGCGTTATCAGAAGATGGCTCGGAAGATGAATCAACGAGTTACTTAGAACCCATTCTAAGTGATTACGTCGAGATCGAAGGAATGAAGAGTATTGGCGACAATAAAATTGAGCTAGATCTACGAGATAAAGAAGGCGAAACTGAGCCGGTGGTGATCAATATAAGTGAAAATAGATTACTCGAAGTGAGTTCGGATGGGGGTGAAGTTCAAATTAAGGTTGAGGATTTTAGAAAAGAGTTGATGGATTATTATCACGGCGAAGAGAGTTACGCTGTTGGGGAGGATGGGAAAGCGGTTGAATTAAAAAAAGA
>CAIQBQ010000145.1 GCA_903870105.1 uncultured Alphaproteobacteria bacterium
AAGCGGAAAGAGTGATTCGAACATTACTTAAAATGTGGCGCCAAAAAACTGAGTTCAATTCACGAGAACACAGAAATTTGGAACTAATCAGATTCATTAATTTTTATAATACCGTTAAACCACACAAGGGAATTGACGGCAAAACACCTTACGAAAAATTGCTTGAATACTTTGATCCAAAACCACAAAGCACCGCCACGCAAATTTGCGTGAAAATGTTTTGGTTATGTAAACAATGCGATCAAATCTTGCATCTAAACTATGGAGCTTACTATCTCTCCGATGGTTTGTTAGTTCCTTTATAACCAGATACCGAATTAGATTCTGCAACCTTAACAGTTGAACTTGGAGCGTTCGCTAATTCTTGATCAGCAGCTCCTTGATCGTTCTTGAGATATTTTTTGTACATTTTGGTTTGTTTTACATCTTTCTTAGCAGTTTCTTGGACTAATCTTTTTTCTTCTTCAGATAGTGGATGGGTGTTAGTAAATTTTATAACTTCATCCATTATCTCAGGGTTTAATCTACTGAGCTTGGAGTTGGGATCGTAACTCCCCAGAAAAAGGGTTCTCGATGTTTGTTGTAAGCGTAATCTTGCCCGATCGGCTCGAACTTCGATGCTGATTTGATCTGGGTATTTAACGACGCAGCCTCTTGTTTCTAGTTCGGATAATTTGTCTATAAGGGCTGGTGAGGGGTTTAGTTGATTGTTTCCTCTAAGATCTAACCTTTTCAAATTAGGAAGACTTACAATCCCCTCAGGAATTGTGATTAGTTGGTTGTGAAAAATATGTAAATCTGTCAAGGCGGCAAGATTCGAAATTTCCTCGGTAATCATGTTTAGTTGTGGGTTGTAACTAATATGTAATGTTTTCAAAGCGGCGAGGTCTCCAATTCTTGCGTGAACTGTTGTTAGTAGATTGTGGTTAAGATTTAAACTTGTTAAAGCATCAAGATCCCCAATCTGTTCAGGAATGGATGATAATCCAAGTCCATCTAATGAAAGTTCGGCGCTTCTATTTTGCTTAGCCTCAATCATTCTTAGCATCACCTTAACTCTCGATCCTCTTTCTTCAGGAGTGGCTAATTCAACCCAAGCCCGAAGACCCGATAAAAAATTATCCTGGGCTATATCTGCTTGAGCAGGTTCTCTTCTTGTCATAAAGATAAATTTCTATTTAAAAAATTTAAAAATCTTAGCTGTGAGTTAAGAGATTTGTGAGTTATTCAGAGTTTTCTTAGGTATAATGTTTTACTAAACCAATCTCCAACTTCCTTCATTTGCAAAAATTTCGTGAAGCATTTTATTGTTGATGCCATGCCCAACTTTCGAAGCTTTAAAGTGGCCGATGATGTAGTGTCCGGCTAGATACATGTCTCCTAAAAAATCGAGAGTTTTATGGCGAGCGAATTCGTCTTTATAGCGCAATCCACCTTCGTTCACAACGCCGTCATCATTTACAACAATCGCATTTTTGAGTGACCCGCCCTTGGCTAATCCGAGTTTGTGCATGTGTTCGATTTCATGCTGAAAGCAAAAAGTGCGTGCTCGACTTATGTCGTTTTTAAAAGAAGTTAGGTTTGAATGGTAATCGAATTTTTGTTGTTGGATGTGCTTGTGATTAAAGTCTACATGAAGGTCGAGCGAGAATTCTGGAGCGGGAGTTAATTCGATAAATTTGTCGCCAAGTGGATTTTTTTCTTCGACGCGAATTGGTTTGATGATCTCAATCATGCGGCGCTGCTCTTCTTGAATATTGACCCCAGAGCATTCAATCAAAAACATAAAAGGCGAAGAAGAGCCGTCCATGATTGGAATTTCTTCGCTATTTAATTCGACGATCAGGTTATCGATTCCACTTCCCCAGATCGCAGCCATCAAGTGTTCTATTGTTGCAACTCTGGTGCCAAATTCATTAGCGATTGTTGTGCCAAGATTGGTGGTGACAACATTTTTGTAACTAGCCTTTATTTCATTTTTGCCTTTTTCGACATCAACTCTGCGAAAAATTATTCCGCTGTTACATGGCGCGGGAATTAGCGTCATTTTAACGTCGTTACCAGAATGCAAACCAACTGAGTTGCAGCTGATTTTGCTGTTAATAGTTTTTTGAGAGATGTTTAACATTTCGTGTTTTTTAGGTTTTATCGTCACTCATTTTGCAGCTCTTCATTCGAGCTTTCGCCAAGATTAAGAGTGAAAAAAAAGTATTTTAAACTTTAGACCAAGGCCACTTGGCGCTATTTCTTCCATTGATCGCGACAACATTTGTAATCATGTCATAAGCGGTAACTTTATTTTTAGTGAAGAGGTGAATTTGCACCCAAAGCACAAAAACTATTCCAAGAAAAATATTGAAATCAGAAGAGGTAAGAGCTTGGTACAGATTAACTTCGTAACGAAGTTGATAAGTGAGCAAATAAAATAAAAATACGAATGGAAGCAGTGAAAGAAAATAGTGAAGCATGCCACGACCAAAAGTGATCGGCAGTTCGTTTTTTGTAGTCAGCATTATTTTCATTGCTCGCTTTCCGATTGTGCCGTGCCAGGCTGAAGAGTTTAGATAAGAGTGATAAACTGCGCCAATCATCACAATAAAAGCGTAAAAGATTAGCATGTAGTAGAAGAAGGGGTGGTGAATAATAAAGTTGATATGTTCCGGAGTATTTTTGGGAATGTCAGTGCCGAACTCAGTTTTGAATTCCAAAATGAAATCAAGCATTTGCTGGTTCAGCCACAGTAAACCAATAATCTGTGCAAAAAAAGCGCGTAAAAGCAGGGTAATCCAAACATCTATTATTGCTGCGGAGCTGCGTTTAAGAGAGGTTGCGTATTTTTTATTTTTATTCCCGAAGAGGAGAAGTTTGTTAATGTTCATAACCTAGTTTGGTAAGCTTAATTTTTTTGCCGCGATCAAGAAGAGTAACATCGCATTTCTTCGCGGCAGTAAATTTTCCAATACAGGTTAAATCAAGCTTCATCTGTTTTGCCAAAGTAGAAATTTTTTTCTGATTTTTTGGATTAACCGAAAAAATTAATTCGTAATCATCGCCGCTCGAAAGTAGCTCGAGAGGATTTTTCGCAAGTGGCGAAAGTGGAATTTTTTCGAGATGGATTTCGGCCTTTAGTTTTGAGGCTGTGCATAGATGTTGCAGGTCAGCAAGTAAACCATCCGAAACATCAATCGCGCATTTTGCCAAATTTTTTTCGAGTAATTTTTTGCCAAGTTCAATGCGTGGAGTTGGGAAAAAATGACGATTTAAAAAATATTCCGAAGTTTTGTGAACCCTGCCTAAAAAGGCATCTCCAATCGATCCAGAAACATAGATTAAGTCTTCGTCTTTTGCGGCGTTACGAGATAAAACTTTAGCGTTTTTTGTTTTGCCAAAAATCGTTACTGAAAAGAAAAGTTTTTCTGAAGTTACTGTATCGCCGCCAATCAAATAAAGGTCGAATTCATCTTGAACTGATTTTAGTCCGCGCGCGAAATCGCGTAAAAATTTTTCGTCAGTATTTTTATTTTTAGAAAATCCGAGCATGTAACAAAGGGGTGTAGAGCCAGAAGAGGCAATGTCGGATAAATTTGTGCGTAAAAGTTTAGAAGCGATTTTAAATCCGCCATCAGCGCGTAAAAAATGTACATCTTCGACAAACATATCTTTGCTAATTACAAGATCAGAAATCTGCGCAACATCATCGGCAAGTTCGCGCGCAGCCGATTGGTTTTTGGTAAGTGGTTTGAAGATTTTTTTGATTAGCTGGAATTCTTTCACAAACAAAAAAGCCTCGACTCCAGGTAGAATAAGGAGTCGAGGCTATAGTAAATTATTTTACTTCTGATCCGCCGTGTTTTTTAACTTTGGCTTTTTTTTCTTTTTTTTCAGCTTTCTTTTCATTTTTTACTTCAACTTTTGAAGCTTCTTCTTTTTTAGCTGAATATTTGTTGGCTCCGGTTTCTTTGCTACCACTGAATTTTGCACAAGAAGCAACGAAACTTAGAGCTACTAGGCAGGCGATTAATTTTTTCATTTTGATTTTATTTGAAGTTTATGGGTCGCTGCTGGTGCTGGAGAGGTCGAGAAAAATATGAAAGAATTTTGACTTGTCAATTCCTGGAGGCGAGAAATATGGTTGCATTTTTATCTCAATCAAAAATTTAAATATGATCAAAGCAGAGTTTCTAAATAGCATTAAATCTGAACTTGAATATATCCGCGAAGCCGGGCTAGCCAAAGACGAGTATGAAATTATTTCATCACAATCTTCGAATATCGAAATCCTTCACAAGGGCTTAAAAAAGAATCTTCTTAACTTTTGCGCTAACAATTATCTCGGCTTGGCGAATAATAGAAACGTGGTCGAAGTCGCTAAAAAATCTCTTGATGAATATGGCCTTGGCACTGCTTCAGTTCGTTTTATTTGCGGCACTTTCGATATTCATAAGAAATTCGAAAACAAGCTCGCTGAGTTTTTAGGATTTGAAGATGTAATCACTTTTTCTTCCTGCTTTGCTGCTAATGGCGGCATATTCTCGACTCTACTCGATAGCGAAGATGCGATAATTTCTGCCGATCTAAATCATGCAAGTCTCATCGATGGAATCAGGCTTTGTAAGGCTTCACGCTATTTCTATAAATTTGACGACATGGCAGATTTAGAAAAAAAATTACAAGAAGCGCAAAAACATAGAAATCGTTTACTGGTCACCGACGGTGTATTTTCAATGGATGG
>CAIQBQ010000146.1 GCA_903870105.1 uncultured Alphaproteobacteria bacterium
ATAACAACCTTCTCTTTCTTGCCAGCGTCTGTCCATTTCTGAATCATATTCTTTTTGCCATTTTTCCCAGAAGTTAGGATGCGCAAAAAAATCAAGAGAACCATCACTTTCTACCGGGAGGAGGTCTTCAATAGGAAACTCTCTCTGAATTCCATCAACTCCTAAACTTGCTTCTAAAGCCCTGCAGGGGGCCAATTTTTTTCTCGCGTAACAACTCCTCAGCTTCTTCATATTCGAGGGTTTTTCCACCGGGTATTTTGCTGATAGAAAAGCCACATTGCTCACAGGAGAAGCGACGATAGTTCTCTTTAACAGGACCTTGGCAATTTGGGCAAGGCGTTTTCAATGTAATATAGTCGCCGGGAATTGTGTCGCTATCAAACTCTTTGGCCCGTTTGACAATTCGCTGCGTCATTTGGGCGATTTCTTGCATAAAAGTCGCTCGCGGAATTAAGCCTTTTTCCATTTGGGAGAGTTGATGCTCCCAGCCTCCGGTTAGAGACGGTTGGGTTAGTTCCTCTATGCCCAGTCCGCGAAGTAAGGTCATCAGCTGAAAAGCTTTGGCTGTGGGAATTAACTCCCGCGCCTCACGAACCATGTAGCGTTCGGCTAAGAGACCTTCAATAATCGCTGCTCGGGTGGCTGGTGTACCAAGTCCCTTTGCGGCCATTGCCTCTCGAAACTCATCATCCTCTACGAGTTTACCTGCCCCCTCCATGGCTGATAACAGGGTTGCTTCGGTAAATCGAGCAGGTGGTTTTGTTTTCAGTGGAACAGCTGTAATGGATTCTGTTTGTACAGATTCATTAGGCGCAACGGCTACTAATTCTTGATCATCTTGATTGGTTTTACCGTAGACTGTAAGCCAACCTGGCTTGACCAAAACTTTGCCTTCTGTTTTGAACAAATGACCACTAACTGTGGTGATTCGAGTGGTATTTAAAAATTCAGCTGCAGGAAAAAACACAGCTAAAAATCTTCGAACTACGAGGTCATAAAGTTTTTGTTCGGGTTCTGAAAGAGTTTTAGCAGAGTCTTGCAGAGTGGGAATAATTGCAAAGTGATCAGATATTTTGGAATTATCAAAAATCTTTTTATTTAGCTTAACCCATTGATTTTTAGCAATCATGGAGGCAAATTGGGAGTAGTTCGGAAAAGAAGTGCCTAGGGCGGCGATTGTTTCTTTGACTGTGTCAACGTAATCTTCGGGTAAGGCTCTAGAATCTGTTCTTGGGTAGGTCAGAAGTTTGTGGCGCTCATAAAGAGCCTGTGCTATACCAAGAGTATTCTTCGCCGAAAAACCAAAGCGTGCATTTGCTTCCCGCTGCAAACTGGTAAGGTCAAAAAGGTGCGGGGCCTGTTGAGAGGATGGTTTAGACTCCTCTTGAACACTGCCGGGTCTACCATTACAGGCCAAAATAATACTTTTAGCTTCTGCCTCGCTCCATAATCGAGACTCTTTTAGTTCCGGATCAAGCGCATCAGTTTTTGACGGCCTTTTAAATTTTGGGTCAAACCAGCGCCCCTCATAAACCCCTGCAGCAGCGATAAACTGCGCCCTTACTTCCCAGTAATCTCGGGAGATAAATTGCCGAATACCCTCTTCACGAACTACTACAATGGATAATGTGGGGGTTTGGACTCGGCCAACGGTCGTTAAGAAAAAACCTCCACTCCGACTATTAAAAGCCGTCATCGCCCGAGTGCCATTGATACCCACTAGCCAATCAGCCTCGGACCTACACCTTGCCGCATCTGAGAGCGGCATCATTTCCTCATCACTACGAAGATGCGAAAAGCCATCTCGTATAGCATTAGCGGTCATCGATTGCAACCATAGGCGTTTTACCGGTTGCGAAGCTTTGGTTTGTTGGGCAATAAGACGGAAGATCAGCTCACCCTCTCGGCCAGCATCACATGCATTAACTAACTGCGTCACATCTTTTCTTTTAATCAGTTTTTGTAGAGCTTTTAGACGAGACTCTGTTTTTACAATCGGTCTTAATTCAAATCTAGGTGGAATTACGGGTAAATTGTTAAAAGACCATTTTCCGCGTTTGACCTCAAACTCTTCCGGAGCCATGATTTCTAATAAGTGCCCGACAGCTGAGGAAATAATAAAGTCGGATCTTTCAAAGTAATCCTCGTGCTTCGTAAAACCTCCAAGAGCGCGCGCAATATCAGCGGCAACCGATGGTTTTTCAGCAATAATTAGGGTTTTAGAAGAACCTAGATCTGTAACTTTGGCACTTGATTTTTTTGGCACTATTTTTAACCTTCAACATTAATTTCTTTTTTTATTATTACCCGAAGAAATCATAAAAGTGTATATTTTTCTACCAAGATTCATAAAAAAACAGTAAAAACATACCCAAGTAATTGATAAGTATAGATAATTAATTTTACGGGGGCATGGTTAAAAAGAATAAAAACCTTACCTAAATGAAAAACTCATTCGTAAAGTGACGACGAGTAATCAAAAAACCCGTTTAGGTCGTATTAAAATATAGCATACACAATCATTCAACACTTTCTTTATATGGCGATATTACCGATACTTTGTTACCCAGACCCACGTCTTCGTGTAGTTGCTAAGCCAGTTGTTCATTTTGATGA
>CAIQBQ010000147.1 GCA_903870105.1 uncultured Alphaproteobacteria bacterium
ATTTTCATTGCCGACACCGCTTGTTCAGAACTTTCTTCATCTGAACATCTTGTGAAAATCGCGATTCAAACTGCAGCAAAAGTTCGTGGAATGGGTTACGAGCCTCGAGTAGCTTTCCTTTCTTTTTCAAATTTTGGCTCGGCCCTGAAAGCGGAATCTTCTCGCGTCAAACACGCAGTTGAGCTTCTAGACACGATGAAAGTAGATTTCGAATATGACGGCGAAATGACTGCTGACGTGGCTCTGAACATGGATAAAATGTCGAGATATCCTTTCTGCCGCCTAACCGCGCCAGCAAATATTTTGATCTGCCCAGGTTTACACTCAGCAAGCATTGCAACAAAACTTTTAGAAGAAGTGGGTAACTGCACCGTAATCGGCCCAATCTTGGATGGCTTTGAAAAATCTGTTCAGATCGTCACCATGAACTCTTCAATCAATGATATTCTGAACATGGCGGCTATTGCAGCTGTTGGTTCGCAAACAAAATAATTTTGAATATGTCGATGCAAATCTTTCCCTTAGAAGGCGTAAACATGGACATGCTTAATTTTCAAGGTTTGAGCTTTCCGCTTCCTGCTCACAACATAGGAGGCGAATTCTTCAATAAAATGAGCGCGTTTAATGCAACGATTACTGCTCTTCTCGAAGAATCATTAAATAGATTTGGAGCCCCTCAAGCCAATGGAGATAACCTAGCAATTAATCTTACAACAGAATTACAATCAGTTAAAACGCCAACCTTTGTTTCTGAATCGAATATGTCGCCAAAAACACAGCAGCACTAATTAATCTCAATCTTCGACAAATCGCCCATTTCATCAAACAGTGAACGAATACACGAAAGCAGCAACAACCTATTCTCGCGCAGATCTTTATTCGCATCATTAACCATCACATGAGCAAAGAAATGTGTAAGCGGCAATTCCAAAACATCGAGAAGTTTAAAGGCAGAAACGAATTCTCCTTTCGTTACTAATTTAACAAAATCAGCAGAGATTTGTTTGACGCGACGATAAAGTGTGCGCTCATATTTTGTTTTTATCACCAGGCGCGAAGGCTTGCCGCTGTAAATCTTGCCATCTTTTTTTTCTTCGATCGCCAGAATATTTGTCGATCTTTTGTAGAGCGCGATCAAGTTTTTATGCTTCTCATTTTTTAGAATTTCATCCAAAAATTTTATTTTTCTAGCAAGGTAAAGAACATCTACAGACTTATGCGCATCAAGGTCTGAGAGATATTGTTCGATAACCGCATTCACCACATCTGGGCTTAGTTTTTCATTTTCTTTTAGATAAACTTTCAGCCTTTCAACGATAAAAATAATCACTTCTTCCAGTAATTTTTTTCTCTCACTAAAGAAGTTTTTTTCTTCGGTGGTTAAAAGATTTTTGGATAATTTTGTTGGATAAAAAGCGAGCGATTTTTCCACTAAAATCCGAATCGGAAAAGCAATATTATGCTGATAGCTAATTCTGATGATCCCAAGAACTGCACGCCTCAAGCCATATGGATCACGTGAGCTTGTTGGCTTTTCACCGGCCAAGAAAAATCCAACGATTAAATCAATTTTGTCTGAGATCGAAAGAGCTATACCAAGTGCGGTTTTTGGTAATTCAGAATTCGGACCCAAAGGCAAATAATGCTCGTAAATTGCGGCGATTGTCTTCTTGTCTTCACCTTGTTTGAGTGCGTAAAAACTACCAATTTTGCCTTGCAGCTCCGGCAGCTCAGCCACTGCTTTTGTGGTCAAATCCACTTTACACAAATCTGTAATTCTTTCGGAAAAATTTAAATCAGAATTTGGCACAAAAACCGTAAGAAATTTTGTTAGACTTTTTAAGCGATTAACTCGATCAAAAATCGAACCTAATTTTTGATGGAAGACTATCTTCTTGAGATCATCAAGCCTTGTAATCAAAGGCTTCTTCAGGTCTTCGGTAATAAAAAATTCAATATCTGACAAGCGTGCACGGACTAGCTTTTCATTGTCGCGAATAATTTTTTCTGCATCACCCAAGCCATTCGCCACAAAGATAAATTTTGTCGATAAATTTCCGATTTTATCGTTAAGACAAAAATATTTTTGATTGTTGCGCAAAGTTAAAATTAGCGCTTCGTCAGGTAAGTTTAAAAATTTCTCATCAATCGATCCAACCAATATTACCGGCCATTCGCAAAGACCAACAACCTCATCAAATAGTGAAGATTTTTTAGGATCGTCAATCGTCATCAAGCCGAGATCATCAGTGATTTTTGCAACTTCAAGAAGAATTTTTTCTTTCCTTTTTTGCTGATCAACAAGGATAAAATTTTCTTGCAGAAGATTTTTATAATCACACGCAGCCTTGATTTCAATTGATCCAGAAAGATTGCTTGCTTTGATCCCAGCGAATTCAACGTCGATTATTTCTTTGTCAAACAAGGATAAAATATTTCTGATCGGCCTTATCCACTTAACTCCTGAATCATCCCAGCGCATTAATTTTGGCCAAGTGCCTACCATTTTTTGTAAAATCTGTGGCAGAGAATTTTTGATAATTTCAGCGGTAGAAATTTCTGATACTTTGCTCTTAAAAACAAAAGCGCCGTCAACTTGTTCAAGTTCCGATTCATCTTGCAATCCCACTGATTTTAAAAAACCAGCAACCGCCTTTTTATCAGCATTAATTTTAGGGCCGACTCGCTTAACTGCAGAAAGGGTTTGAGTAACTTTTAAATCGCCAATCAAAAGCGCTAAACGACGCGGCGTAACCAAGGCCTGAATATTCTCTTGGCTAAATTGAAGATTATTTTTAGCGAAAATTTCGCTGGCGATTTTGACAAAATTTTCTGCCGCCGCCTTCTGCATTTTGGCCGGAACTTCTTCGCTAAAAATTTCAAAAATAAAATCAGACATTTGTGCTTAAGTTGCGTTATGCTTCGACAAAGCTCGACATGACTATGTCGTCACTCTGATGCTTTCGAAGATTAGCTCGGGTTAGTTAAAAATTAGTTGCCTCAATACGTAAAAACTTAGCTGATTTAACCAGCGCCGGATCAAGATCTTTCAAGGCTTCGCTTAGCTCACTTTCTTTTTGTTCGCCAGTTAAAAATCCACATAAAATTTCATCGCCACGCTCGAAAAATGCCGCCTGCTCTATTTTTATTTTACCGTTAAAAATTTTTTCTTCCGATGAATTTTTGTTGATCAATAAGCGTAAAAAATATCTTCCAATACGTTGCGAGATATTGGAAATATTGACTTCGCCGAGATCATCACTTTTAACTCCGAACAGAAATGTTTGATTGCCACGAGCAACATCAACTAGATCTGCAACAATTGCTGATGCCGTTGGAACGCTTCCAGCACCAAGCCCAACAATCAAACTTTGTCCGGCATTTGATGAATTAAAAAGAATCGCATTGAAGGCGCCATCAACTTGCGCGACTTGTTCAGATTTTTTAATCAAAGCTGGATAAACTGCTTGCCGACCTTTCTTCGCGTTTGCGAGTAATTTTATTTTGTAACCAAATTCATCGGCAAGCTTGATGTCGTCGATTGAAATTTCGTCAATGCCTTCGACGTAAGTTTCAACAAAATTTGGCTTGGTTCCAAAGGCAATTGCGGCAAGAAGAGTGATCTTGTGCGCACTGTCTAAACCCTTGATATCAGAGGAAGGATCAGCTTCGGCATATCCCAAATCTTGCGCTTGTTTTAACGCAATAGAAAAGTCCAAATTCTCTTCTTTCATCTTGGTTAAAATAAAATTCGAAGTGCCGTTTAAGATGGCGTGAATTTCTGTGATTTGATTTCCGGCGAGATTTTCTTTCGCAGTTTTAATCGCAGGAGTAGACCCTGCCACCGAGGCTTCAAAGCCGATGTGACTTTGATATTTCTCGACTAACTTTGCTAACTCGAATCCGTGTTCGGCAAGCAAGGCCTTATTGGCGGTGACAATTTTTTTACCATTCTTAATTGCTGTTTCGATCAGATCTTTTGCGACTCCATCGCCACCAATTACTTCAACAATCACATCAATTTCTGAGTCATTCGCAAGATCGAGTATATTCGCATAAAACTTAATTTTTGGATCAATAAAATCTTTTTTTGTGCGCGCAGAGATTGCAACAATCTCAAGCTCTACCTGAGTTCGCAGGGTTAATAATTTGGAATCTTTTTGAATAATTTCATAAACGCCGCGACCGACAACGCCAAGTCCGGCAAGACCGATTCGTAATTTTTTCATCAGAAATCTGTAGCAAAATTGAGGGGCGCGCGTTGTAATCAGGCTCTAGCTGTAAGTCAATTTCACAATCAAAAATGAAACAAAAATATTACCCTGAAGCGAATCAAAACCTTGATTTCGCTAAGATGGAGGAAGAAATCCTGCATTTTTGGCAAGAACAAAAAATCTTTGAAAAATCCGTAGAAATTAGAAATTTTTCTGAAGGTTTAGACGAAGATCAAACCTCGCCAATTCTAGAGCCATGCGCTTTGAAGAATCACACAAATTGCAGACATCCCAAAGAAGAAAAATCTGAATTTGTTTTTTACGACGGCCCTCCTTTCGCCAATGGCCTGCCCCATTATGGCCACTTACTTACAGGCTTCATCAAAGATTTAGTCGCTCGTTACCAAACCATGAAGGGTAAAAAAGTTGAGCGCAAATTTGGTTGGGATACCCACGGATTGCCGGTTGAAATGGAAACTGAAAAAGAATTAACCGCGCTAGAAGGCCGCCAAATTTCAGGCCAAATCGCCATTCAAGAATATGGAATTGAAAAGTTTAATAATGCTTGCCGCAAGTCGGTAATGCGCTACGCCGATGATTGGGAAAATTACGTAACGCGCCAGGGGCGTTTTGTAGATTTCAAAAACAGCTACAAAACGATGGATGTGAATTACATGGAATCGGTGATCTGGGCTTTCAAACAGCTGTTTGATAAAGGTTTGCTTTACGAAGATTTTCGTGTCGTGCCTTATTCTTGGGCTTGCCAAACTCCTTTGTCGAACTTCGAGACAAGAATGGATAACTCTTACAGGCAGAAGGCTAGTAAGGCGGTGACGGTGGCGTTTGAACTAAAAGAAATTCCTGATTTTATTAAAGAATATGAGCTTTTTAAACATTACGAAAAAGCATGCAAAGAGATCGAATCAGTTAGTTTGGTAGCATGGACAACAACTCCTTGGACTTTACCATCAAATTTGGCTTTAGCGGTCAATAAAAATGATCTTTTCTGCCTTGGTTACAAAGACAAAAAAATTTACATAGCCACTAATAAAGCCTTAAAATCTATTGGAGCGACAACGGAATATCCAAATCTTTCCGCCATAAAATCAGAGTACGATACAGTAACTCAATACGAAATGTTAGAAGGAGAAATGTTTAGAGCTGAGAGTTTAATTGGTCTAAAATTCAAACCAATCTTCCCTTACCTCGCCAATCACGAAAAAACTCAGAACAATAAAAATGTCTTCACGGTCCTTCATGGCGATTTCGTTACAACCGAAGAAGGAACTGGAATTGTTCACATGGCGCCTGGCTTTGGCGAAGACGATCAACTTCTTTGTAAAGCTAATGGAATTCCGACTCTTTGCCCAGTTGACGAAGCGGGGAAATTCAATTCAGAAATTTTCGACCTACCATCTCTCTCGCTAAAAGGTCGTCAAGTTTTCGACACCAATGACGACATCATTAAGTATTTAAAAGAAACCGGCGCTTGGATTAAAACCGAGCAATATCTTCACAACTACCCGCATTGCTGGCGCACTGATACTCCACTAATCTACCGCGCCGTGTCTTCTTGGTACGTAAAAGTTACCAACATTAAAGACCGTATGGTCGAGCTCAACCAAGGCATCAACTGGATTCCTAACCACATCAAAGACGGGCAATTCGGCAAATGGCTTGAAGGCGCTCGCGATTGGTCAATCACGCGCAACCGCTTCTGGGGCTGTCCGGTGCCAGTTTGGAAAAGCGAATCAGGCAAAATAAAAGTCTTTGGATCGGTTGCTGAACTTGAAAAAGTTGCCGGCAGAAAAGTAGATAACTTGCATCGCCCTTACATCGACGAAATCGTTTTCGAAGAAAATGGCGAAACATTTAAACGCGTCACCGACGTTTTAGATTGTTGGTTTGAATCTGGTTCAATGCCTTATGCGCAAATGCATTATCCGTTCGAAAATAAAGAGCGTTTTGAAGAAAATTTTCCGGCCGATTTTATCACGGAATATGTCGCGCAAACTCGTGGCTGGTTTTACACTTTGATGGTTTTGTCGACCGCACTTTTTGATCGCGCGCCGTTTAAAAACGTGATTTGTCACGGCACAATTCTGGACGAAAAATCACAAAAACTTTCCAAGCGTTTGAAAAATTACGCCGATCCTTTGGAAATTTTTTCGACCCAAGGATCAGATGCCATGCGCTTCTACATGATCTCGCAACCCGTAATGCGCGGCCAAGAATTACGAATTGATAAAGATGGCAAAGCAATTCGCGACACTTTGCGCTTGTCGATCAAGCCTTTGATTAATGCCTTTAATTTCTTCTGTCTTTACGCCAATGCAGATGGCGTAAAAGCCAAAAGAATTACTGTCGGCAGAGATTTTGAAAATGTTTTAGATCGTTACGCTTTAGCTAAGTTGAAGTCAGCAATTTCTAAGATCGATACGGCGATGAGTAATTACGACACCGTTATTGCCTGCGAAGAATTTAATCAATTTTTTGAAGCTCTAAACAACTGGTATATCCGCAGAAATCGTCAGCGTTTTTGGAGAAAAACCGATGGAAATAATGTAGATCAGGATAAGCAAGATGCTTACGACGTGCTTTACACAATTTTACTTTCGATGTGCGAAGCCTCTGCGCCGCTACTTCCCTTTACGAGCGAGTTTGTTTGGAGGGCCCTTGTAAAGGGCTGATGATGGGATTAGAAGCATGGTTACAGCTCGGTCCATGTACATGAGCATTTCTTCTGACTGTTGTTCTTGGAACAGCAGCTCCTATAGAAGCTCTCCTAGCATCTCGCTGCGCTTGTTGAGCAGAAATCACCTCACCAGTCTCAAGATCATAAAATTACCATCTTCCTCTATGCGAGTAGCAGCACGCGCTTCTAGTATTTGATCATAATCAAAGTCCTCATAGGACTTTTTCTCTCCTAATAAACTTTGTATCGATTCACGAGATTGAGGGGATCTATCCAGAGAGGCAGTTCTTTCAATTTTTGGACGATCCTCAACTTTTGCAATACCAACCTCTGGAGCGGCGGCAATAGAATTATCATTACTAAACCAACCAGCAACTGCTGCTTTAGTTGCCGCAACGTAAGAGTTAGTTAAATCGGCAGCATAAGCTAGATAGTTTGCTGGCGCATGTTTAATACCATCAAACATTATTGAGCCCATTTGTGCATAAGCTGCAAAAGGCGCTACCACTAATTCCTAAATGAGTAGAATTTTCAGCCAGATTAAATCCGGCAAAAAAATCTTTGAAAGATTCTGTTAACTCAGCTCCTCCACCCATATTTTGGTACATTTGATCGAGATGAAGCCATTCAAAAAGATGATCTGGAAAATTTGTAACATAATCAGAATAAACCTCTTCTTCACCAGTTACAGCTTTGTAAATCGCACTTGCTGAATAGAGTGTGCCAATAACCGTAGCTGCCAATAGCATCTGCTGACCAGTTGGCATATGCGGCAAAGATTCTTTTACTCTTTCTTCAAGAGAAACCAGGCCGTTGTAAGATCTGCAATAAAATGCTGCACTCTTTGCTTCTTTTGAAGGTTCATTAAGCAAAATTGCATCACGCGCAAAATGATCACAAAATTCATTTAGAAATTGCCCAACTCCACTTGCTGGATTTTTATCTTTATATACTTCGGCATAAGATTTGAGGATCTCAAAACCATCACGCAGAGTTTGTTTAAAATCCCCTTGCAACAATTCATTTATATGAGTTTCATTTTTTTCTAATTCAGCAATTAATAACTCTAATTCGCTTTTTAATTTTTTTTCTAAACCATTATCTTGGTAGGCAAGTTGATGCTTTCTTAGACCAAGCCACATTTCGTCTTCATTTATTAAAGATCTCGCTCTCTTTAAAAGTTTAATTGTTTTGTCAGAATCTTCTTTTTTAAAAGATCCAGAAAATTGAAGTTCAGATTCTTGACCCCCACCAAATTCATTTTCAGCCGCTTCAATATTTCCTCCCTGCATTTCCACATCACCCAGACTATTAGATTCTATCCGGGAAGCGTCACTTTTTGATCTGCAATAATCATAAATGGGTTTCAATTTTGAATATGCTGAGTCGTATGTCGCAACTGTTGCAAAAGCTGGTGCCGCTAGAATAAATGAGTGAGATAAATTTTCTAAAACGCCATTTACTAAAACAAAGAATGCTGCCGCTTCTGTTGAAGCCCCAATATTATCGCGTAACTTGTTAGCACTTTTTTGATCGTCAACAGATCGCAAAACCATTTGTGCCGTTCCCAAAGCTAGACCAGCAATCGCAAGAGATGGAGCCGCTTTGTAAAGTGATCCAGCAACTTCAACCAAGGAATTCGCAGCATCTTTAAAACCCAAATCAACTAAGTTTCCGGCTTTTGTTAAAGCTGTTTCTTGACTTGCCAATATAACATCAGCTTTGGCGCGAGTGCTACTAAGGTTAAATTTTTGCACCAAATATTTTTTAGCATTTGGCATTTCAAAGGTCTTACCACCAAGCTTTTTGCCCGAAAGAGATTCTGAAATTTTAAAATGCTGGTTAAAGTAAAAGGTTCTTTGCGATACAAATCCTGGACCACCACTTAGTTGATCCTGAGCTTTCTGAATTGCAGCAAGCGTAATTAGTTGATCGCGATGTTCATGATTTGAGACATCAAAACTTTCACCAAAAACTATTTCGATTGCCTCGCGAATCTTTTCTTGGGCAATTAAGAAATTTCCGGCCATATGAAAATGTTCATCATCTTGTCCATGATCATGACCGCATGAAGCTTGAGAAAAGTTGCTATCCAGAGCTTGCCAAAAAGCATTGGATGAATTGACTATTTTTAATTCACTTAAAATTAGCTCTAGATTCATTTTGATTAATTGTTTGTTAAAAACTTGATCGAAAAGATTTGTTTCACCTGAGCCAAGAAAGTCATAAAGAATCGTTGCGGGAGGTTTAATTTTTTTCTAACAAATTTATATGCATAACTTTAGATTCTAAAAAATAATTAGAATGTTATAACATAACATGAATACTAATTTTATTCAGAGTCAATGATTTATAATTTTTTTCTGGGACCCTGAGTTTTCTCAGGCTAGAGTTGCGATGAAAATTTTTTTAACAAAAAACAAAAAGTTAAAAATGAAAAAAAATCATAATCACAAAGAATGCAGCAAAAGGGTCGTAAAGAATGCAAAAGAAATTTGTCTCGAAGGCTCTTTAAATTTAACGCCAATAAGAAAAAAAGTTTTAGAAATAGCAGCTTCAAACCACAAACCAGCACGAGCCTACGATATTTTGGCTAAACTAAAAGAAGCAGGATTTTCTGATAAACCTCCTACAGTTTATAGGGCTCTAGATTTTCTAATAGAACACAAAATGGTTCACAAACTAAACACCATAAATGCTTATGTTGCTTCTTTTAATAATAAGGCTGAAGAAATTTCCTGTTTTTTGATATGCGAAAAATGTCAGGATATTGAAGAATTTCAGGATGAAGGAATAATTAAGGCTATGGCTAATATCGGCAAAAATAAAAACATCGATGTCAGAAATGTTAATTTAGAGATAAGCTTTAAGTGCAATAATTGCTAAGGCTCCGAGAGAATTCACAAATACACAATTTTACCCATCACCGAACTAAAGATTCTTATTCACTAGACTTCGATCTTTTTCAATTTTTTACAATCGGCGAAAAGTTCTTAGTTCTTAATTTCTACAAATGCCCGTTTTCGTAGATCCATCAGATATCCCTTCGCCAAACTCTGCAATTTTCGATTAAAAATTATGCCTTTGGCGGCGTTTAAATCTTGATCAGCAATTTTAGTTTCTACTCTACTGTCAATTAATTTGAAGATGTGGTAACCATCAGCTAACTGCACGGAGTCTGAATAGTCACCCTTCCCTAATTTTGAAATTGCGACATAAATTTTTGAATCAAGATCTGTTTGGGCCACCCAGCCTATTTCCCCGCTTCCATCTCCAATAACGCTTGAAGAAAATTGCTTCACGATAGTTTTAAAATCAGCGCCACTTTTAAGTTCGATCGCCAGCTTACTTGAGAGCTGAGCAGCATTTTCAGAGAAAGAAATTAATACTTCGGCGAGTAAAAATTTTCTAACATCGGAATTTAGTTTGTGCTGTTCGAAAAATTCTCTTACCTCAACATCGCTGACTTTGACCTTACTGCGCAAGATTTCTGCGATTATTTTTGACCAGAGAATTTCCGTCTCAACTTGTTTGGAATAGCTTTCAAAGGACAAATTATTTCGCTGCAAAAGCGCTTTGAATTGCGCCGGAGTTTGTTTGCGTTGCAAAGCTATAAGCTCGATACCATCGGTTATTTCTTTTTCGCTAGCTTCAATTTTTAGATTTTTCGCATCTTGCCTGATTAGTTCTTCATCGACCATTTTATCGATTACTTGCTCGCGAAGAATTTTTTGCTCTTCAACTTCTTTGACGCTCAACTTAGCAGTTAGAACAACGAAACGATAACGATCTATAGCTTCTGAGCTAGCAATGGCTTTGCTGTTAATTTTAGCGACAACAAAATCTGTAATTTCAGCAGACTGAGATGAGAAAGAAATAAAAGAGAAGACCGCGATTAAAACCAGTCTCTTCATTTTGTAATAGAACTGTAAACATTGACTCCGCGAATCAGATCGATCGCGCGTGCGAGTTGGTAATCTTGTCCGTAAATATCTAGATTATCGTCGCTTACTTTTTCTTTTTTTGCCTCTTCAATCGCTTGTTGAAGCTGAATGTGGCCTTTCAGATCAGCCTCTGAATCGCGATCGGGTGGCAGTAATTTCTCGATCTTAGCACCTATCACTTCAATGTCTGGCTCAATGCCGTGAGCCTGAATTGATTTGCCACTTGGCGTGTAATAAAGCGAAGTAGTTAATCGCAATGCGCCATGATTTTTTTCAAGCGGAATTACAGTTTGAACTGAACCTTTACCGAAAGATCTAACCCCCATCACCACAGCTCTTTTATGATCTTGCAATGCGCCAGCAACGATCTCGGAAGCTGATGCAGATCCTTCGTTGATTAAGACCACAACTGGTAAATTCGGTACGAGATTTTCATCAACTTCGTCGAGATATTCTTTCGATTCAGCATCGCGACCTTTAATCGAAACTATGAGTTTGCCCTTACTTAAAAAAGCATCGCTGACTCTAATTGCTTGATCTAAAAGCCCTCCTGGATCGTTGCGTAAATCAAGCACCAAACCTTTAAGGTTTTTCTCACCAATTTGTGCTTTTAATTTCTTTACTTCAGCTGCAAGACCAGAATAAGCCTGCTCGGAGAAGGTATTAATTTTAATGTAAATAACGTCTTTGAACTTCGCTGATTTAACTGCTTTAACTTTGATTATCTGGCGAGTAAGAGTTTTTTCGAGAGCAGCCTTTTCACCCTTGCGCAAAATTGTAATCTTTACATTGGTTCCTGGTTTGCCGCGCAATTTCTTCACCACCTCTTCCATCGAAAGACCAATTACATTTTTGCCATCAACCTTAGAAATATAATCACCGGACTTAATGTCGGCTTTAAAAGCTGGTGTGTCTTCAATGGCTGAAACCACTTTTACCACCGACATCTCCATCGTAATCTCAACTCCTAAACCACCGAACTCGCCCTTGGTCTGCACCTGCATTTCTTTAAGTAAGTCTTCATTCAAGTAAGAAGAGTGGGGATCGAGAGAAGAAAGAATGCCTGCAGCGCCAGCTTCAGCAAGCTGTCGATCAGTTCTTTCTTCGACGTAATCTTTTTTAACTCGCGCAATCACCTCATCTAAAAACTCTTTCTGATTTGTTGGGGCCTTGTAATCAAATTTGATTGGCTTGAGCTCAATCTGCGAAAAAGACAAAGCGGAAAGAAAGCCAACAAAGACAGATACAGCAACGATTGAAGGTGTTTTTAGGAATTTCAATTTAGAAAGATTATTCGATTCCGTATTCTTCTTTTAGCTTAACTGTAATATCATCAGAAGGCTCGTCTCCGTAGGCTGAGTAGAGAATATTTCCATAATTTTCTAGATGAATAATTTCATCGTTTAGAGCCTTGAGGAAGAGTTGTAACTTAAGACGTTCAACCAAAACATAATACCAAGCATTACGTCCGGCATCGATTCCTTTCACGAGATAAATTAGTTCGGCTTGCATTTTCTTTTTAGGATCTACCTGTTTGAGATTAGAGGGGTCTTTCTGAGATATCTCAGAAAAAGTTTTGGTTGGTTCTGGATTTTGATTTTCAAGGGCTTGTGAAGTGAAAGTTGTTTTCTTGCTAGCGTATTTATCAGCAAAACTTTGTGTTTTTGTTTCGTCAGACATATTTAGGAATTTTGAGATTTTTTGATCCACCAATCATTTACTGACTTTTTTGGACCACACGGCCCGTCCTCCACAGACACACACGGACTCTTGATATCGATTACTTTATTGCTGCAAGAAGCAGTGCAAAAAAGAATCGCCAAAAGAGGAAGTGTTAGAAATATTTTTTTCATTGTGTGTGGAAACTTTAAAGGAAAAGTACCACGAACCTAGGAGTGGCAAATCAATTATTCAACGCAAAAAATATGTTTCAAAAAACTTTAATTATCGGACTTGGATTAATTGGTGGATCCTTTGCTAGAGCCATCAAACAAGAAAATCTAAGTAAGAAGATTTTCGCCTGCGATTCCGATTCAGAGACAATTGATTACGCTAAAAATTCCGAGGTAATTGATGAAGGATTTAGCGACTTAGATTTTCTCTCTGACGAACTTTCTACTTTTGATTTCATTGTTGTTGCCACTCCCCTCTCAGCTTACGACGAAGTTTTTTTCGAGCTTAAAAATGTTAATGCTTTGGTGATTGATTTAGGTTCAATCAAAAATCTCGATATCGAAAATTTACCGAAAAATTTCGTGCCTTGTCATCCGATTGCAGGCTCTGAAAATGCTGGTTTTGAGCATTCTGACGCAAAATTATTTACAGATAAAAAATTCATCATCTGCAAAGAAAATTCTCAAGTTGTTGAAATCGTAAAAAAAATCGGCGGAATTCCTGAATTTCTTGAAGCCAAAAAGCATGACGAAATCTACGCATTAGTTTCGCACCTGCCTCAATTTTTATCTTTTTTAACTGCCGAATTTTCACCTAAAAAAATTACTGATGAATTTTTTAAAACTGCTTTCCGCTTAGATAATTCAGATCCCGAAATATGGTCAGATATTTTTGAAATGAATGAAGAAAATTTGGAAAAGTTTTACGAAAAGTTTTTTGAGAATTTGGAAAAGATTTGTCACGCCGAGACTCTCGAAGCATGTCGTAATCCAGGCTTCAAAACTATTGAACAAAATCTTGGTAACCAAAAGTTTTTTGAAGAAAATTTTGTTGCGATTTTTTTCCGTGTTTTAGTTGTTAAATCTCTGCTCGAAATTCCCGAAATAAAAAAGTTTCAAAACTATGCTGGAAAAGGCTTTAGAGACTTTACTTCGATTCTTTCTGTTTTGAGCTGCGATGTAAAAAAACTCGAAAATCTCTTCACACAAAACCGCAATAAAATTTTAAAAATATTTAATTCTCTTCAATAAATGCATTCTCTGCTCCAAAAAATTTCTCAGAATAAAAAAATTACCAAGCCTGTAATTTACGGGGTTTCAAGCACCTCTCTTACTGACGAAGAAAAATATTTTTTCGCAAAAAATGGTGCGCTTGGCTTCATTCTTTTTGCACGAAATATTGAAAATAAAATTCAGCTAAAAAAATTAACCGATTCTTTGCGCGAAGTAATGGATGGCGAAATTCTTGTTCTAGTTGATCAAGAGGGTGGTCGCGTTTCGCGCATGAAAGAGCCGCATTGGAATAAATATCCGGCCGGACAATATTTTGCTGATCTTTACCAAACCAATCCAGAAGCTGCGCGCGAGGCTTTGTTTAAAAACTTTCAAGAGATCGGTCGTGATTTGAATGAAGTTGGAATAAATGTCGATTGCGCTCCGGTTCTTGATATTCTAACTGAAAAAACTCACCAAGTAATCGGCGATCGCGCCTATGGAAAAAACGCTGAACAAGTTGCGGACTTGGGCAGAAAAGTTTGCGAAGGATTACTTTCTCAAAATGTTTTTCCTGTCATCAAACACATTCCTGGTCATGGTCGCGGAACTTCCGATTCACATTTGGAGCTGCCTATAGTTAACGCTTCTCTAGCCGAATTAAGAGCAACAGATTTCATCACCTTTCAAAAATTACGCGATCAAAAATTCGCGATGACTGCGCATATTCTATACACCGCAATAGATAAAATTAACTGCGCTACAAACTCACCAACTGCGATTAAAATGATTCGAGAAGAAATAGGTTTTGAAAATATTTTAATGAGCGACGACATTTCAATGAAAGCGCTCAAAGGAAGTTTCAGCGAAAAATCAAAAATGATTCTTGCTGCTGGCTGCGATTTGGTTTTGCACTGCAACGGCGAGATGCTGGAAATGGCGGAAATCAATTCTGCACTACCAAATCTCGATGATAAATTTTGGAATAGATTTTTAGCTTAATCTTAAACAAATTGCAGCTTCGATTTTTCAACCTCATCCACACTCGAAGGTGGGGGATCCAGAAAAATTAACCGAGTACTCGGAAACTTTTCTGGATCCCCGCATTCGCGGGAATGACGCGATAGTTTTAGTGGTAACAAAAAAATCTTAAAAAATGGAAAAATTCACAACCATCACTTCAGTCGCTGCGGCCCTACCTTTGGTTAATATCGACACCGACATGATCATCCCAAAACAATTCCTCAAAACCATTGAACGCACTGGTCTTGGCAAGGCTTTGTTTTACGAAATGCGTTTCGATTTAAACGAAAAAGAAATTCCTGATTTCGTTTTGAACAAGCCAGAATTCAGCAAGGCACAAATTTTAATCGCTCGCGATAATTTTGGCTGCGGATCTAGTCGAGAACATGCTCCATGGGCTCTAGCTGACTTCGGAATTCACTCCGTAATCGCCCCATCTTTCGCCGATATTTTTTATAATAACTGCTTCAAGAATTCCATTTTACCGATTACTCTTCCACACGATCAAGTTGAGGAATTACTTGAGTTTGCGAAGTCAAAAGACAACAACGTGATTATTGATTTACCAAAACAAGAAGTGCGCGCCGGCAATAAAATTTACTCCTTCGAAGTCGATCCATTTCGTAAACATTGTTTAATCGAAGGGCTTGATGACATTGGTTTGACATTACAAAAATCATCTAAAATTTTAGACTTTGAGGGAAGAAATAAAAAACTCACTCCCTGGCTTCATGCTTAAAGAAAAATAACGAATCGCAAATTTTTTTTAATCAAACTCTCAATATTATTAGCCCTCTAACTGCCGAGTTTGGTCAGAAATTAGATCTTTTGCGGAATGCCAGATTGGCATTAGCTAGCCTAAAGTTCATTGAGTAGTTGAAAGCTATCTTAGTAAAAAATGGGTAATAAAAATTACTTAGAAATCATTATTGATTAGAGCAAACGCAATTTTTAAAATTTACTCAAATCCTCAAAATTAATTAATTAAAACATGACAATCCTCGCAGGGAAAAAAGGCCTAATCATGGGCGTTGCCAACAATCGTTCAATCGCTTGGGGCATTACTGAGCAGTGCAAAAAATTTGGCGCTGAACTCGCTTTCACTTACCAAGGAGAAGCTCTTCAAAAACGTGTGGAGCCTCTTGCGGCATCAGTCGGTTCTGATATCGTTCTTCCTTGCGACGTTAACGACCCAGCTTCCGTTAAAAAAGTTTTCGAAGAGATTGAAAAGAAATGGGGTAAACTTGATTTCTTAGTTCATGCCATCGCTTATTCCGATAAAGAAGAACTGCGCGGAAAATATTTAGACACTAGCCCAGCTAACTTCGCCAACACCATGAACATCTCGGCTTTCTCTCTCGTTGCAGTTGCGAAAGAAGCTGAGCCTTTGATGAAAAAAGCCGGCGGTGGAAGCATCGTTACTTTGAGTTATTACGGTTCTGAAAAAGTAATGCCGCACTACAACGTGATGGGTGTCGCAAAAGCCGCTCTCGAAGCTTCAGTTCGTTACCTCTCAATGGACATGGGTAAAGACAACATTCGCATCAATTCAATTTCTGCTGGCCCAGTTAAAACTCTTGCTGCTAGCGGCATCGGCGACTTCCGCCTCATCTTCAAATGGAACGAGTATAATGCTCCGCTTCGTCGCAATGTCACTCTAGAAGACATTGGCGGCGCCGCCGTGTTCCTACTTTCTGAACTTGGCGCTGGTGTAACTGGCGAAAATCTTCACGTTGATGCTGGATACCACGTTGTTGGCATGAAAGCCCCTGACGCTCCTGATCTCTCAATCATCAGAGACGGCGAGTAAACGAATAAATTTTTAATCGAAATAAAAAACGAAGGGGGATGGACTCAAATCCACCCCCTTTTTTTCTTGTCGTTAATTTTAATCTTTTGCGCGTGAGCATGGTCAGCTTCCTAGTGTGTAGCCGTCGGGCACGACATAGCCGCCGCCCAAGCGAGGTGTGCCATCAGGCCACGGGTCCGCGTCTGATAGGTCGCGGTCCTGGCCCAGGTAATCGGGCGAGTACAGTTCGCGGTCCAAAGCGATGGCCGC
>CAIQBQ010000148.1 GCA_903870105.1 uncultured Alphaproteobacteria bacterium
AGGCGGTCAGTTCCTTGAATTTCTGCGATGGCTTTTTGAGCCTTAATTGCAGCGGAATCAAAAACTGGATGCTCGTAAACAAATCGAGCAAAAACTTTATTAGAATCAATTTCTTGATTGGGATTTAGGGTAACAAAAAGAGGAAATTTATGGTCAATATTTTGCAGATTATTCATCCAGTAAGTTACTGAAATTCCGTTTGATTCTTGACCATTTTTTGCATAAACCCAACTTGCCCAGGCTCTTTTATTTATCGGCATTAAGGACTGATCACGATGCAAAACTGCAACATTTTTTTGGTAGGTAAATTTGGAAAAAATATCTCGCTCTTGCGCGGTTGGATTTTTTAGAATTTTCAAAACCTGATCACCGTGACAAGCAAATAAAACTGAGTCGAACTTCTCTTCGCCCTTTTTCGACTTAACCAATACCCCATCAACACAACGCTCAACTTGAAGTGCAGCATCGTTAAGACTTACAGAGTCGCTAATTTTAGCAGAAATTTTTTTCACATACTCGATCGAGCCACCTTTAACAGTGTACCATTGCGGCTGATCAGCAACCGTGAGTAATCCGTGATTTTTAAAAAATCTTACAAAGCTTTGTGCTGGATAACTCAACATTGCTTCAAGCGGACAGCTCCAAATCGCACCAGACATCGGCAAGAGATAGAATTCGCGAAAGTATTTTCTTACACCCAGTTCATCGAGCAAGTTGGATAAAGTGTAGTTGGCGTTGAATGCCTTTTTTAAAACATCTTCTGCTTTTTTGTTGAAGCGCGCGATATCAAACAACATTCGCCAGAATTGTGGATTCAGCAAATTTTTTAATTGGGCAAAAACTGTCGCCAAATTAGTTCCAGCATATTCAAAACGACCGTTGTCAATCTTGGCAGCAAAGGACATGTTGCTTTTGGCGCAATCAACGCGAAGTAGCTCAAAAAATCTTTTTAGATTTGGATAAGTTTGGTGATTGAAAACGATAAAGCCGGTATCAACGGGGATTTTTTTACCGTCATAATCAGCCATAAAGGTGTTTGAATGCCCTCCAAGATAATCATTTTTTTCATAGAGTTTGATGCGATATTTGTCGGCAAGAAAATATGCCGCGGATAGCCCAGATATGCCGGAACCAATTATCGCAATTGATGGTCTTTTATTCATTAGTCAGAGTTTCTTGATACAAAGATAAGGATTGTTTTTCGATGCAAAAAATTGCTGATATTTTTTGACATTTATAAGACAGCAGCTTTAGAGGCTGAGACTTTCTAGTCGCACAAAGTTACAAAAAGTTACTAGTGCCTTGGTAGATTGACCCCCTCACAATTCATACAAATTTAAAAGCTGAAAGAAAATGAGCACTAACTCATTAGTAATGAATCAAACAATTCTAAAGACAGAATTAAACAGATAAAATAAGCGCTCTTTACGGTTTGGAAATGAGTTGCCGAGAAATTGTGGCTCACGGGATGAGGTGTGTGGAATTGAGATCTATAAGTCTTTAATCGCAGAATCACCGGATAAAATTATTTCAAAAATCAAACAGTAGCAGAGCGGCCATTAGAGAATTTCTACTCGATAATCTTTCTTGATGGAATTCATTTTAAATTCAGCGAAGAAAGTATGGCGATTTCTAAATCTCTCTATTCAGTTTTGAGAATTAATTGCGAATTGGTGACTAAAGCCAAAAGCTCTTTAATTAGTCAAACATAGCCTTGGAAGCTGATCTTCTTAACCATAAAAATATCAGCAAAAAATTAGCAATGTCAGTTTAAAACTAGGAATTGATTGCTGGGCAGCCGAACAATTTGTTGCGGGAAGATTAAGATTGAATTTGGCTTAGAGAATTTGCAAACAGAGTACTACCGATTTTTTAGCTGACAACGCACCGCCATCCATTTTCTTTCTTCGACGCAGCTTGGCTTCCGGGTCTTAAACTAGCTGTTACGGAGGGTCCTCCTTCTCCTAACCTGGGTTTTTTTTGAACCCGCGAATCATTTTCAATAATTACTCTATTCAAGTCTATGAAGGCTCTTGGACCTTCATTTTCTAATTTACTCAAAGCTTCCGCGATACTTTTCCTATCTACAAATCCTTGGACCTCTCCAGTTTCTAATAACTTTTCAACCATACTGTAATCAGCCTCATATTGAAAATGACCCTTTGTTACTGATTGCCCTGTTAGCACAGAAAAAACATCTCTACCTTTTGAGGTTGCTCCTGCATTAAATCCACGATCAATCATATAATTAAAAACTTCAACAAATCGGCTATTTCCTACGCTCAATAAAATTTCACAGTTCTGCTTTTCGCTGAATGTATTTAGATCAATTTTACTAATTAATTTTTTGGCTAGGTCAGTTTCTCCACATACAACAATCTGATGCAAAGCAAATGATAAATCAGAATTTGTATTTTCTGCAATTTTGTCTTCATCTTTACTTAATAAAAGTTTAAGAGCAGCGAATTCTTCTGCAGAAGCATGATCTAAAATGATCTCGGCTAAAGATTTTGGCATCTTCTGATAAATTATTTTGGATGATATTGGCGCCTAAAAAATTACGTGATTTTTTAGGAGATTTCACGGCAATAAATGCCGGATCAGAATGTTCTAATCTCTAAGAAACTAAGATGCTATCTATGATATGGGCGCTGCAAATCTAACTTCCAAAAAATTCAATCTACACCAAAGGATTAATGAGCTTTTTTTACTGAATCGACAAATAAAACTTAGACAATTTTTTTGGTAAAAAAGAATAAAATTTTGTAAGGCAAAAGGCGCAGAATTTTAAGAAAAAATGTGAATTTTTTTGGAAAATGAATCTCGAAGCATTTTTTCTTTAGTCCTTGAAAAATAAACTCTGCGGCATCTTCAGAAGAAATTAGAAACGGCATTTTGAATTTATTTTGATCGGTCAATCTTGTTTTAACGAATCCGGGATTGATTACCGAAAGATCTATTCCGTGACGCTGCAATTCTGGATAGATTCCCTCACAAAGGTTAATTAAAGCGGCTTTGGATGCTCCGTAAGCAAATGATTGAGGCAATCCGCAATAGCCAGCAACGCTAGCAATGACAGCAATTTGTCCTGACTTTTGTTGAACCATTTGAGGCACAACAAGATGAAGAAAATTTAAAAATCCGACTAGATTTACATCGATAATTTTTTTGGAAATATCGAGATCAAAATTAATCACAGACATTGGCTTATAAAGCGCTGGACAAAAAATCACTAAATCAATTTTTTGAAACTTCTGCAAAACTTCCAAGAAAGAGCTTCGAACTGAATCAATGTTCGATACGTCCATAACACTTACCAAAACATTACCAGGCCTCAATTCTAGCATTTTTTTCTTCAGCTCTTCCAGTTTCTCAGAGCTTCTGGCTGAAATTATAACGTCATATCCCTCTCTATAAAATCTATTAGAGATAGCCTCGCCAACCCCGTGACTAGCTCCGATTATCCAGCAATTCTTTTTCATGTCTTTGATCAAAAATTTATTGAGTCTTGCGCGCAAACAAAACAAAAATTAATTACGCGCTAATTTTCTAAGCTATTTCTTTGAGCGGCGAAGTCATCCCAATAATACCGAGGAAGAATGGGGTGGAAGGCATTTAAATTTACGACTCTAAAATTGAAGCCGCTTGGCTTTTGGCAGAAAAATATCTCAACTCATAAAAGCAAAATCTAACACGCATGATTGAAAGAAATAAGCTGCGGTTTTTAATAACTGGAGGAACGGGATTGATTGGCTCTAAACTTGTTGAGGAGCTTTTAAGATTAGAAAATTCAGTAACTGTTATAACTAGAAAAACCAATCTTAAATCATCAGAAAATCTTCATTATCTCAATAAAATCGAAGAGGATTTTAATTACGATATTGTAATCAACCTTTGTGGCGAGCCAATTTCCTGTCGTTGGAACGAATCAAAAAAGCAAAAAATTTACAGTAGCAGAATTGACCTAACCAAAAACTTGGTTGAAAAAATTCTTAACAGCAAAACGCCGCCAAAGCTTTTTATTAGTGGCTCGGCAATAGGTTATTACGGAACTTCTGATACGGAAATATTTGACGAAAATTCTCATCCAACAAATCAAAATTTCTTCTCACAAAAACTCTGTTTTGATTGGGAGGGCGAGGCGCGAAAAGCTGATAAAAAAACCAGAGTTGTTCTTCTTAGAACCGGAATTGTTCTTGGTAACAAAGGTGGAATAATTCAAAAAATGCTACTGCCGTTCCAAATGTTTCTTGGAGGCAAGATCGCCTCAGGAAAACAATTTCTCAGTTGGATTCACGTTGATGATATGGTTAGCGCCATTCTGCATTTAATCGCTCATCAAAATGTTGCTGGAGCGGTTAACTTAACTTCACTTAATCCAGTTACGAATCTTCAATTTTCACAAATTCTTGCCAAGACTCTTCGCAGACCCTGCCTTTTTACAATTCCGGCACTAAGCATGAAAATTGCTTACGGGGAAATGGCAGAAGAGCTTCTTTTGAATGGTTCTAAGGTTTACCCGAAAGTTCTTTTAGAAAGCGGATATAATTTTAAATTTACCGACTTAGGAGTTGCGCTGATGGATATTATGAAGAGGAATTGACCGACAACGCTTGCTTGAAACTTAACAAACACCTCACTCTGGCGATTTTGTGGTCTATTATTGGTCGTGGATAATCTTTGGTTTCAAATTCTGGAACCCATTTTTTGATGTATTTTTTTTCAGGATCGAATCTTTCAGCCTGACTCTCGGGATTAAAAATACGAAAATAAGGAGCGCCGTCACAACCGCTGCCAACCACCCACTGCCAACCTCCAACATTGCTTGCCAAGTCATAATCAAGAAGCTTTTCGGCAAAATATTTTTCGCCCCAGCGCCAATCAATTAAAAGATGCTTACTCAAGAAACTCGCAACAATCATGCGAACACGATTGTGCATAAAGCCTGTTTCATTCAACTCTCTCATGCCCGCATCAACAATCGGATAACCAGTTTTGCCTTCGCACCACTTTTGAAAATCTAGAGGATCGTTATTCCAGTTAATTTGGTCATAGCCCGCCTTAAATGATTTTTCGGCAGAGTGAGGAAAGTGATAAATAATCATCTGGTAAAAATCGCGCCAGATCAATTCATCAAGCCACTTTTCGCTTTGAATGATAGCGGCGCGGCAAATTTGGCGAATGCTGACTGTTCCGAACCTTAGATGAAGACTTAAACGACTAGTGCCTTTAATAGCCGGAAAATCACGGTTTAAAGCATATTGAGAAATTATTTCTAAATCGATTTTTCTTCCCGGAAAAAGGAGAAAATCAAAATCTTTGAAGCCCATTTCAGAAATCTTTGGCAAAGAAAATGGGGAACAGCGCAGAAAATTTTTTTGATAATTTTTGCTTTGGTAAGATTTTAGATAAAAATCATTTACAACCTTCTTCCACTTACTGGCATATGGCGTAAACATTATGTAGGGCTTCTTATCATCTTTTAAAATCTCATCTTTTTCAAAGATTACATGATCTTTGATGCCCTTAAAATCAATTCCTTTGGCCTTTAGCAATTCGTAAATTTCTTTATCGCGATTCCTTGCATATGGCTCATAATCGCGATTCGCAAATACTGCGTTAATTTTGTAATCACTCAGCAGCTCTTCAAAAACCTCAAACGGGTTGCCGTAAAAAATTTTAAGAGAAGATCCAAAAACCTCTAACTCGCTCTTTAAACGAGCAACTTCCTGATGAATAAATAAAACCCGAGCATCTCTTTTGTTTGTAAGCTTATCCAAGATTTTGCGATCAAAAATAAAAATTGGCAAAACAGAAGAGTCTGATTTTAAAGCACTCCACAGCCCAGCATTATCCCAAAGCCTAAGATCGCGACGAAACCAAAAAATTGTGACCGGAGATTTCGACAAGGATTTAGAGTTTTTTAAATGAGATGGAGAGGGTTCCTACGCGAAAACCAAATTTAGTCATTTGAGAGACGTTAATCGCAGTTTTTTCATCAACGAGATAGATCCAATCGATTAAACGAATGTCATACTTCTTGCCGTCAACATCCACTTTCAAAATATAATCCATTTTCATGGCATTACCATATTGCTCACCTTTAGCAATGCCTACAGTATCATGAGCTTTGGCGGTAAAATTATTATCATCAGATAACTTAATTTCCCAAATGCGACGATCAGTTTTGCCATCAGAGAAAATAAAATCCTCCTCAAGTCTTCCTTCATTTTCCTTCCAGGTACCGATCATTTTTACGGTAAAAGTTTTAATTACCTCGCCGCTACGATTTTGAAGAATTCCCTGCGCCTCAAGCGGGCCATTTAGGTAATTTCTAATATCGAGTTTTGGTGAGTTTTTTGTGTAAATTTTTGGATCAATAGCAGAAGAGCATCCGAATAATAAGTTTAGAGACATAATGGTTGTGATAATTTTAAGTTTCATAAATTGGGAATTTTTTTGTAAAAAAAATAAGATTAAAAATTGTTAAAGTTTTCAAAATACAGGGCAGTAATGCGTAAAAAAAAGAAATGCCAATCACACCTTCCGCCACTAATGATCCCGGCTTGTATCCAGACAATCCAAGAAAAATTAAACTAGTTGAGGCGGCGATCATCAAACTCATTTTTGTCGTCAAATTCCACCATGCAAAATAAGATGATGTCATCTCTTTTTTCTCAGAAGTTATTTTGGCTAAAATTGTTGGGGGCATGATTAAATCAGCTCCCAAAAAAGCTCCGGAAAAAAAGCAAACAAGGTAGAAATAAACTGCATTCTCAGAAGTTAAGAAATAAGCAAAAGAGAATGTTAAAACTGATCCAGAGATAGAAATAATCCACGAGCGAATAATTCCAAATCTGTTTGCGAGATATTTCCAAAAAGGAATGAAGCAACAAGCGGAAAGAAAATAGAGCGATAAAAACAAACCAAGACTTTCTTCCATTTGCAGAACGTCACGAACATAAAAATTTAAGTTTGCCGCCGGTAAACTTACAGCTATTCCGTTTAGAAGAAAAATTCCCAAAAAGGCCAGAAAACTTTTATCATGAAAAATTTTAAAAAATTCGATCTTTGATGTTTTGCGAGAGTTTTCAGTTTTTTCGTGAATTTTTACTTTGGAAAAAAATCCAAAGGTCGCCAGCAAAATAAGAGCTGCAAAAACAAAGCTTAGCGCCGTGTAGATATAATCAGAATCTATGTGAAAAAATTGAGCAAAAATTACTGGAAGCAGAAAAGCAAAAATCATTCCTATGACGCCAAACATCTCTTTAAAAGAATTAATCAAAATTCGCTGCTCATCATTCTTGGCGATAATCGCGGCAAGAGATTCGAAATTTATGATAGCGAAATTAAAGCAGGTGTAAGTAGCGATTAAAAAACAGGTAAACCACAAAGTTGACAGGTTTTTATCGAGTGATTCTGGTGGATTAAAAACCAAATAAAACGCAACGCATAGTAAGCTTGTTGAGAGGTAGATAATTTTTTTATGGCTGAATTTTTTTTGTGAAAGTGAGTCAGAAAAATAACCAATTAGCGGGTCTTGCAGAGCATCAACTATGCGAATAAATATAAGCAAGAAGCCAATAGTGGCGAGGTTTATATCAAATTTTCTGGCATAAAAATCGCTGATATTGAGATAGATTGGAATCCCCACAAAAGCGAGCGGCAGCGCCAAGAATGAAAAGAAGAAGGTTTGTGATTTCAGCATGATTCGGGTAGGTTTTTATCTTTTATGAATATTTTAACTCTCAAAAACTAGACAGCATTTCTCCCGAATTTAGAGCTCTCTTTTTAAAAATTTCTTGAATATTTTGGAGGGTAAAAATGACCAGAATTCAGAAGAATAATTACAGTTGATAAGTCAAACTAACAAAGCGTGAGGGCGCGAACAAATCCTTAAAAAATAATGTCTCAAGCCAAACTTTCTAAAAAACTAATACTAAAAAATCTTAAAGAAATTTTTCTGAAAGTTTTTGCTTTGATTTTTTTAGATTTTTCGGTGTCTTTATACAGTTTTATCTTCGGCTTCTAAGGTTTTGGTGAGATAATCTCTTGTTATGCAGAATAGCTCTGACCTGACGTCATTCTATAAAGAGTTTTTGGAATTTATTCAAAAACATAGTTTCACTTCTAAAAAATTAATCGAGATACCATTCGTCGAAGAATTTATCTGCTCAAAATAATTTTTTAAAAACTGCAATTTCAAAAATATGACAATCTCAATGTACGAATCTCTGATCCCAACCTCTATCCACAACTTGCAAAACCTCTCTGCAATTTTAAGCAAAGCGGTAACTTACGCTGAAACAAAAAAAATTAATGAAGAAGTTTTGCTTAATGCGCGTTTATTTCCCGACATGCTTCCTCTAGTGCGCCAAGTGCAGATCGCTTGTGACTCTGCCAAAGCTGGGGCGGCAAGACTTGCAGAGATCGAAGTTCCTTCTCATCCAGATGAAGAAAAAAGTTTTTCTGAACTCAAAACACGCATTCAAAAAACTGTCGATTTTTTGAACACTATTAAACCCGAACAAATCAACGGCAAAGAAGAGTTCAAAGTCACTTACACCCAACGCAACAAAGAAAGTAACTTCATCGGCTTGCCTTATTTGCTTAACTACACTTTGCCAAATATTTATTTTCACATCATCACTGCCTACGCGATCCTGCGCCACAACGGCGTTGAGATTGGTAAAAAAGATTATTTGGGAAATAAATAAAATCCTTTTGCCGGCTGAGTGAAGTCGAGACCTAGAAAGAATCAGCTCAAAACTTTCTGGGTCTCGACACAGTGCGGCCAGAGAAAATTTTCCATTCACCCACTTAATTCCTCATGAAATTTTCTCTCGAACATCTTCCAAAAACTAAACAAACCGAGCTGCGCAAACTCACTAACGAGATCATTAAATCTTGCGATGATGTTGAAAAGGTTATTCTCTTTGGCTCCTACGCCCGCGGTACTTTTAAAGAAGAAAAAGATTTGAAAGCAGATCGTAAATCGGGGCATGTTTCTGATTACGATATTCTCGTCGTCACCGAAAAATTAGAAACTGTTCCTGAATTTAAATATTGGAACTCCGACCAATATTTAGATAAATTAAATCTCAGCGCCGCAGTTAGAATTCTCGCCATCAACATCGATCAACTTAACGAGCATCTTGAAAACGGGCATTACCTCTATAGCGACATCGAAAAAGAAGGAATCGCGCTTTTTGATTCGAAGAAATATCCATTAGCACTAAAGAAGAGAAAATTAAAAAATTTTGAAGCACAAAGAATCGCTCAAGAGCATTATGATCACTGGTTTGATCGCGCTAATGACTTCGTCGACACTTACAAAGTGCTCGTACAAAAAGGCAAAACTGCAAGCGCGTCTTTTCACTTAAATCAGATCGTTGAATCTTGTTACAAAGCAATTCTGCTCGTCTTTACCAACTATAATCCGCACGAACATCATCTCAGAACTTTGGGCAAATTAGTTGAAAGATTTCACCAAGATCTGCCGAATCTTTTCCCACAAAATGCCCAGCCCGATCGCGACAGATTTGCTTTGTTGGAATATGCCTATATCGGCGGCAGATATGATCCAAAGCATAAAATGTCGCGTGAAGATTTAGAAATTTTAGCAGTTGATGTGATAAGGCTTTTAAAAATCACCGAAGAGATTTGTAAAAAGAAAATTCGTAGTCACCGACCGTAAGCGCAACTTCATCAGAATAATGGCAGAAATCTTTACTGCGCGCCTCTCTCAAAAGAAGAAATCATCAAATATTTAGTAGGAAGAAGCTGCTTCGGATATAAAAAACCTTTGGAAAAAAAATTCATTACGCGATTTTTGCGAAGAGGAAATACAAAAACCCACACTTCAACCAACCAAAAATCATTAACATGAAAATCACCAAATCAAAACTCCTTACCCTGTCGTTATTTCTTGTTTTATCCGCATGCAAAAATTTTACCGGATCAAAATTGACAGATACAAAAACACAAATTGTAGCAACTTATTCAGGCGGAGAAGTGACTCGCCAAGACCTAGATTACGAGCTTGGCAAGCTAATCGCTAAAAATGAAAAATTAAAAAATCTCACTTTCGAAAATCTTAGTTCGGATCAAAAAGAAGCCTTGGTCAAAGAGATTGCGCTGAAAGAAATCTTTTACAAAGAAGCCAAAAAAAGAGGCTTGAATAAAGATGCCGACTATCAAAAAGCGTTGAAACTTTTTGAGTATGATCTCTTGCAGCAGAAGCTTTTAATCGCTCTGATCGCAGAAGCTCAAGACGAAAAAAATCTCAAAAAAAACTACGCCGAATTGACAGAGAAACTAAAAGGTAAGAAAGATTTTAGAATCAGTTACATCGCGCTAAAAACTCAGAATGAAGCAAACTCTCTTTATCAATCACTAAGCAAATTTCCTTCTTCTTTCGCAGCACAAGCAAAGAAAAAATCGATTGATAAAGAGGTTGGGGGAAAAAGCGGCGATCTTGGATTTGTGCTAGAAGATTCTATCTCGGAAGAATTATTGAAGGAGATTAAAACGCTAAATAAAGACCAAATTTCCAAGCCGATATTCGCTTACAACAAATGGATCATCATTAAATTTACCGACGAAAGAGCCGCGGAAATTTTGCCTTACGAAAAAATAAAAAATGACCTAGCGCAAAATCTTAGCAAAAAAGCAGTCGAAGATTTTGTTTCGCAAAGTCTGGTAAAGGCAAAGATTAACGTGGTGGTAAAGTAGATCAGCGCTCTTTTTTCGGTAAGACCTCATCCTTGAAGTTCACAAGACTTCAAGGACCTCGGGAGCTTGTTCTTTTATGCTTTTTGCGATCATAACCAATCAAACATGACAACAGACATCCCCAATTTCATCTACGGAACGGCGTGGAAAAAAGAAGCAACTACGAATTTAGTTGAACTAGCTTTGCAAGCTGGTTTTCGCGCTATCGACACTGCAAACCAAATGAAGCATTACTCTGAAGCCTTGGTGGGTGAGGCTTTGTTGAATAGTGGCATCGAGCGTGAAGAGATTTGGTTACAGTCAAAATTTACTTCACTCGATGGGCAAGATTACCGCCTGCCATACAATCCAAAAGCTGATCTCACAACTCAGGTTGAGCAATCTTTCGCCAGCAGCTTGGAGAATTTGCATACAGATTATTTAGATTCTTACTTGCTTCACGGCCCTTACAATTTTCCACTTCTTGGCGAAGAAGATGTCGAAGTTTGGGCGGCTATTGAAGGTCTCTATGAAAGCGGAAAAGCAAAAATGATCGGCATCAGTAACGTGAATTTAAAACAGTTAGAAATGTTGTTTGAAAGCTCGTCGATCAAGCCACATTTTGTACAAAATAGATGCTACGCCAATCGTGGCTGGGATGAAGGGGTAAGAAATTTTTGCCAGCAAAATCAAATTTATTACCAAGGATTTTCGCTTTTAACTGCCAATCCGCAAATCCTACAAAACCTTGCGATAATTGAACTCGCAAAAAAATATCAAACAGAAGCAGAGCAAATTATTTTTCGCTTCTCGCAACAAATCGGAATAATTCCACTTACCGGCACAAGCGATGAAACGCACATGAAAACTGATTTGAATATTTCTAATTTTGAGCTTTTGAGCAAAGAAATTAGTTTGATTAAAAATCTCTAACCCAACGAGTCAGAGAGCTTTTCACCTACTCAGAAGCCAGATTGCAACTTCTTTTCTCTCCTCTAAAACACTCACAAATTCAACCGATACGAATAATCATGACCTCAATCCCCATCATCTTCTTCACCATTCCGATCATCTTCGCTTTGTTTCTCATTAAGAGCCGAGAAAGGCTGACTCATCGCATCGACAACATCATCGAAAATTCGCTCAATAGCGGCATTACGCAGATGATCATCATCTTCATTTTGGCTGGCGCCTTTGCGAATACTTTGGCCGGAATGGGCTCGATCGATGTTTTGAAATCTCTGATTTATTATGCGATTCCAGAGAGCTTTATTTTACCTGGTTTGTTCTTGGTTTCTGGCTTGATCGCAACCGCGATTGGAACTTCAGTCGGCACAGTTGCAACGATGGCTCCGATCTGTTTAGCAATCTCTGGAGGCAATCAAGAAAATGCCGTTCTTGCCGCTTCTGCTGCGATTGCTGGCGCTTATCTCGGCGACAATCTCTCAATGATTTCCGACACCACAATCGCCGCAGTAAAAACACAAAATGCTGAAAATGACAAAAAGTTTCTTCTCAACTTAAAGCTAATATTGCCGGCAATAATTTTAACCTGCTTGGTTTATGTTCTAAAAGAATTTCAAATCGAACATCTTGAGAACGCTTACCAGCCAAGCCTTCACGACTTCCTAATCATCACTCCTTACATCTTAGTAATCATCTTAGGCTGTATGCGCTACCATGTTTTATTCGTCTTGATGTTGAGCATTCTGATCTCATTCATGATTGGCGGATTAATTGAAATCCCAGTCATTGACCTTACCAAAGCAATGGTTGCCGGCATGAGCAGCATGTTTGAGATTTCGTCTTTTGTGGTTTTAGTTTCTGTCATCAATTCCGCGATCAAATATCATGGCTGGATGGATAAAGTTGAAAATGCCCTCAAACACACTTCGCAAAAATTTGGCAAAGGCGCTTCTTACTTTGTTTTATTTTTCTTCGTAATCATCGCCAATTTAATCACCGCCAACAACACAGTTTCGATCATCATGTGCGGAGATTTGGCGAGAGGATTGGCGGAAAAGTTAAAACTCGATCGCAACAAAATGGCAACCTTCATCGACATGTCTTCTTGCTATATCCACTCTCTCGTCTTCTACGCCCCGCAGCTCATCCTCGCGAGCAGTATTTGCAAAGTTGAAATTTGGTCACTGATTCAACATTCCTATTACAGCTTCTTTTGCATCGTGACTGTCTTGGTTTATTTCATGGGCAATTTGAAACTTAGCATGAAGTTAAAACATTACTAAAATGAACTTAGCTACCCCACTCACCACCATCGGCCTACTGATCATTTCAAACATCTTCATGACCTTTGCCTGGTATGGGCATTTGAAGTTTAAAGGCTCATCGATCTACCTCGTAATCCTCTTAAGTTGGGCGATCGCCTTCTTTGAATATTGCTTTCAAGTGCCAGCAAATCGAATCGGCCACGGCTATTTTTCTGCCGCCGAATTGAAGGTAATTCAAGAGGTAATTACCTTGGTTGTCTTTGCGATATTTTCAATTTTCTACCTCGATGAACAAATCACCTGGAATCATGCGATTGGATTTACTTTTATTGTGATTGGAACATTTTTTATTTTTCATAAATGACCAAATTTACCACAATCCTTGCTGTATGAAATCGAGCTTCAGAAATTAAGCTGAGAATGAACTTTTGAGATCATCAAATTCTAGGCAATTAATGATAACAGCTGGCCTAGTTAGATCGGTTCCAAGGCGCTTTAGTCAGAATCAGAGCCATTCCGCAGTGATCAGTAATTCCCGCAAATATTAACCCAGCGCCAACAAATAACGGAATTAGTGCGAATAAAATATTACTGCTCAGCGCAAGAATTGATCCAACTAAAACGATTAATCCAGCAGCGATTCTAACTTGTCGCTCGAGTGGAATGCGGCAAGATTTTGTCGCCGAACAAACATTTAATGCATAACCCTCGAGACCTTCACCCAAAGATTCGCAGGCGTTTAACCCTCCTTCAATCACACAAACATTTTCGTGACCGCAGGATAAGAATTTCTCTGCCGCTTGTTTTGCCCTTCCCCCACCACGACAAAGAAAATAAATAGTTTTTTGCCCATCTAATTTTTGCTCTGCGAGGAATTTTCCTGGATCAAGCTGATCCAAAGGAATGTGAAAATGATTTTTGACCAACCTCTTTTCCTCGTGCTCCATCTTGCTTCGCACATCAATGATCACAACATCTTGCGCCTTGAGTAATTTAAACTGAGCGGCAGAAATATTTTGGCATTTTTTCATAAAATTTATTTTGGTTTATTGCTACAATGGCAAAATCAACAATTAAGCAATTTGTTGTTCAATCATGTTTTAAAACATTTCTCACTAGAGTTATGTTGATGTGTTTGGCTTCGTGATTAGAACTTGTAAAGCCATTCTCTTAATCTCTTCGCAAAGATGGAGATCCAAAATAAATGCGAATAACGCCACATTGAATCCTCAATAAATAAATCAAATGACCGAAACAACTTTACCAGCCTGCGCAAAATGCGGATGTGAATATACTTACGAAGAGGGCAATATTTACATCTGCCCAGAATGCTCGTGCGAATGGTCGAAGTTCGATATGCCAGAAGATTCAGAAGAGGTAATCAAAGACGCTTATGGAACTATTTTGAAAGACGGTGACACGATCACTGTGATTAAAGATCTAAAAATCAAAGGCTCTTCCTCAAGCGTAAAAGTCGGCACGAAGGTGAAAAATATTCGCTTAGCCGGCGGCGATCATGACATTGATTGCGTCATTCCGGGGATGGGCAAGATGGGTTTAAAATCGGAATTTGTAAAAAAAGTTTAATCGAATGCGAGGAATTTTTCCTGGATCCCTAATTGGGCGGTGATCAAAGAGATTTGGTTATTGATTCAGTAACTAAATCAAAACCAAAGTAATCGCCATCAAAGTCACGCCCATCAGGAACTCAAGCGGGTTAATTTTCTTTTTCTCAATCTCTTTCGACATTTCTGGCTCGAGATTAACTTTTTTAATCTTAAGTAAGTGCTGATGTCTGTTTGGGAAGTTAAGTGGCGGATGAATTGAGTTTATTTAAACGGAATATTTTAGCCTAACCTAATTAGGTTTAATTAAATTCATTGCGAGACTAACAATCTTGACAACCACTGAAGAATTCTCGCGAAAGAGGTGCATCGCCGCTTTTTCAATAAATTCTTGCGGATTTTCTTTATGCGATGCGGCCTTGCAAAGCTCGTCAATGATCAATTCAGCCTGATTAAAACTGCCGCCATTTCTAAAATCATCCGGCTGCAAAGAATCAAGAAATTCCATTTTTTGCTTTTGGTAATTTTCGGCTTTTATCATTTTGATTTTCGTATTTTCATCGGTTGAGCGGAGTTTCAAGATGGTTAATAAGACTATCGATTTCTCAACGTAGTATTGCAGGCAAATAAATTTTAAAACGAATAATGCGCCACTATTTCCTAGCAATTTTTTTCATTTTGCAATCTCTGCATTGCTACGCCCAAAGTGAAGAAATTTTTGTTGAACGTTATTTAGTAAAGCGTGGCGAGACCTTTAATATTCTAGCTCGGCGCTTTAATCTTGGGATAAATGAATTACTGAGAGCCAATCCAGAAATTGAAGATCAATCTTTGATTTACGCGGGAGAAAAAATCATTTTACCAATCACGCATCTTCTTCCCGAAACAAGATCGAGCGGCATTGTAATTAATCTCGCTGAGCCCCGACTTTATTTTATTCCCCAAGATCCCAAAGAAGAATTACTGACTTTTCCAATCACGATTGGCTCTGATCAAAAAACTCCGACTGGCCAAACTAGCATTACGGCAAAACGTGAAAATCCTTACTGGATTCCGCCGAAATCGATTCGCAAAGAAAATCCATTATTGCCTAAAATTGTTGAGCCCGGGGCGAATAATCCGCTCGGAAATTATGCGCTTAGCCTCGACGGTTCCCGCAATAAAAAATGGCAACGCATTGCAATTCACGGCACTAATGATCCCTGGTCAATTGGCAGTGAAATTAGCCATGGCTGCATTCGTCTTTACCCAAAAGATATAGAGGTTCTTTTTGCAAAAGTTGAGATTGGCACCGCGGTTAAGATTGTGAATCAACCACTAAAGCTCGAGAAAATTGGCAATCAAATTTACTTAGAGTCTCATTTCGCGACCATTCCAGACAAGCCTTCCAAAGATTTGTGGTTGCACAATTTTATTTGTAAGCGCGTGCAAAATTGTGAGAAAAAAATTGATTGGAATAAGGTTGACGAAGTTGTGATTGAGAGCTTGGGAATTCCAGTAAATATCGCCTCAGAGTCTTTTCTTGCTTACAGTCGTGAGTAGGTCTCAAGATCATTTACCGCACTCAGAATGACCCTCTTAAATTTAATTTTTGACAGAGTTTAAAAAATGGTGGCGTCTTACGGTCTTAATAGTGAGGATCCCGCCCGCGGGATTAACGTTCCGCGTTTCACAATTTTTTTATCAATAAAAGTAATACAATGTCAGATCTAGTTAACGGTACAGTAAAATGGTTTAACGACGAAAAAGGTTTCGGATTTATCGAAATCGAAGGAAGCAAAGATGTTTTCGTTCATCACAGCGCGATCAAAGCTAGCGGCGGTCGCTCTACTCTATTTGAAGGCCAAAAAGTAACTCTAGAAGTTATTCAAGGTAAAAAAGGTTTAGAAGCTTCAAACGTAGTTGCGAAAAACTAAATCCTCTGAAACTTCAGACGTAATTAGGCTCTCTCAAAAATTTTTTGGGGGAGCTTTTTTATTGGAATTTTTTTGAATAAACCATTTTAAAATCTCAGTCTGATCCCAGCCACAGCAATAAAATTATCCACCCTTTGACCTAATTTTTTAGCTAAATTTGCTGTGCCAAAAGTTTTGGTGTGGTAACGAAAAGCCACGTATGGCGCGAATTTACGCGTTATTTCATAGCGCGTCATTACACCAACTTCAAAATCTGAAATTCCCGATTCCACTTCTAACTTTCTAACATCCTGCGCAAAAATTTCCGTCTCTAAGTAGGGTTGCATGATGAGTTTCTGCGTGAGCAAAACATCAACCTCCTGCTTAAATCTTGTACTGTAATTTCCTTGATCGCTTACAAAAATCTGCGCTTCGGTTTCAAAAAATTGTGGCGCCAAGCCTTCTAGGCCAATGGTTAAATAATTCAGATCATTTGCGGTAAAATCCGTGCTGAAATCGTGAGATATGCCAATTTGGGCATCCCAAAATTTGGAAAAATTTCTGCTGTAAAGCGCCTGAGCTTCTAATTTTTCTTCGTATTTTCCGTAACTTTTTTTCTCACTTTTGAGCCAAAGACGATCATAATCACCTCCAACCCAACCAGAAAAATCTAAGCCTCGTGATCTACCATCTCTGGCTTCGCCAACGTCTCCTTCAAGCGTGAAAGCGTGAAAAATTTGCGCGTGATCACTTCCGTGATCCGCCGCAAATGATTTTTGTGAAAAAAATAAAATTAGAAAAAAAATTAATAATTTACGCGCGACTAAGCGTTGTTTCTTAAGCAGAAAAATCACTGCTCGATCCATATAAAAGCTGAGATCCAGGAATGATTTCCTAGCACTAGACATTAAAAGTATTTTCATTTTTCCACTGTCACACTCGTCATCATCCCGCTTGTCATGTGGTAAAGAAGATGGCAATGAAAAGCCCACTCTCCTGCTTCGTCAGCAGTTAAAAGCATTGAAACAGTTTGTGCTGGCGGCACTAGCACCGTGTGTTTATTTGGCATCCATTTCATTTCTCTGCCGTTCTCCATTTGCATAAACATGCCATGCAAGTGAATCGGATGCGCCATCATCGTTTCATTAACAAACTTCAAACGCACACGCTCGCCGAACTTCAGGTGAAAAGGTTTTGGAAATTTTTCGCCGTTAATTGTCCAGATATAACGATTCATCGTGCCGCCAAATTTGAATTCGATTTCGCGTGTCGGCTTACGCAAATCTTTTTGCGGCGCGAAAGAAATTAGATCAGAATATTCGAGTGCCTTTTTGCCTTCTGGAGTTCCGCGATTATTCCAACCGCTCTCTTCCATGCTGTGATCCATTCCCTCCATTTTCATGTCCGCCATCGTAAGTTGTGCGCGTGGACGAAGTTTTGGAAGTTTTGCAACCATTCCTTTTTTTGGCGCGAGAGTTGCGCTGACGTAACCGGTGCGGTCAAGAGATTCGGCAAGAATATTGTAAGCTTTATTTTCCTTGGGCTCGACAATCACATCGTAAGTTTCTGCCGCGCCAATCCTGAATTCATCAGCGGTTACTGGTTTTATTTTTTGCCCATCCGCTTCGATGAATTTCATTTTTAAACCTGGAATCGAAACATCAAAAATCGTCATTGCCGCAGCGTTTATGAAGCGAAGTTTTATTTTTTCGCCTTTCTTAAAAATTTCTGACCAATCTTTTTTACCATTAATTAAAAAAGTGTAATGGCTTACATCGCTTAAGTCTGTAGGGTCCATACGCATATCACCCCACTCAAGATAATTTTGTAGAGTTGAAAAAAATCCATCTTTTTTAGCATCAGAAAAAAATGTAAACAGCGTGCGCTTGTTATAGTTGTAGTAGCCAGAATCGATTTTGAGATTATTTAAAATTGTCTCAGGATTTTCTGCTGTAGAATCAGAAAGCAAAATCACAAATTCCTTGTCGAATTTATTTACCTCTCTCTTCGCTGCGATTACTAGAGCCCCGTAAGCTCCTTGCTGTTCCTGTAAATTAGAATGCGAATGGTACCAGTAAGTTCCCGACTGCCTAATTTTGAATTTATAAGTAAAAATTTCGCCAGAAATTTTACTGGGCGCGATGCCATTAAAACCATTTAGGCCGGGCACTCCATCCATTTTTCCGTCGAGCAAAATTCCGTGC
>CAIQBQ010000149.1 GCA_903870105.1 uncultured Alphaproteobacteria bacterium
TACTACCACTACGCGATATGCACCAGCAGTTTCTAATACAAGTTACCTGGTTGAAGTAGTTAGCGATTCAGTTGTTGCGGCAATTTCAAAAATTTGGGTTAATAAAATCGAAGGAAATTCTTACGCCGGGGTTCCGATAACAAATATCGCGGCTCTGAATATCGGACACTATAATAACGCTCGTTACCTTGATGGAAAAATTGCCGAGCTAATCATTTTTGATCGTATGGTTACCACCAAGGAAAGACTTTCTGTTGAGTCCTACCTCTCCAAAAAATGGAAGTTTTAAAATTATCTTCATGACGCAAATCACAACTCTTCCCTCTGGCCTTCGCGTTGCTGCCGATACAATGAAAGATGTCGAAACCGTTTCAGTTGGCGTTTTTGTTAATACCGGCTCACGCCATGAAATACCTGAGATAAATGGCATCTCACATTTTCTTGAGCACATGGCTTTCAAGGGAACAAAAAAACGCAGCGCGCGACAAATCGCCGAAGAATTTGAAGGAATTGGTGGACACATCAATGCTTACACTTCTAAGGAGAGAACAGTTTATTACGCTAAAGTTTTAAAGCAGCATGCCGAATTCGCCGTCGAATTTCTTTCGGATATTTTACAAAATTCGACCTTTGATGTGGGTGAACTTGAAAAAGAACGTGGAGTGATTTTGCAAGAAATCGCAATGACAAATGATACTCCTGACGACATCGTTTTCGATTATTTTCAAGAAGCGGCTTATCCTAACCAAGCTCTTGGACGTTCGATTCTCGGGCCAGTAAAAAATATTAAAAAATTTAACCGCGATCATTTTTCCAACTATATCGGCAAGCAGTATAATTACGAAAACATGGCCATAGTTGCAGCTGGAGCGATCAAGCAAGATGATTTGGTGAAGTGGTCAAAAAAATATTTTACCAAGCTTGGTAACAATAAAATCAACGCACCGCAACTGGGAGAATATTCTGGCGGCGAATTTAAGAAGAAGAAAAAACTCGAGCAGGTGAATTTGGTCATGGGCTTTAAAGGCTTGTCCTACATGGATCCAAATTATTACTCCGCACAAATTTTGGCGATGATTTTAGGCGGCGGAATGTCTTCACGCTTATTTCAAGAGGTGCGCGAGAATCGCGGTTTGGCTTATTCGATCTACGCCTTCAATTACAATCATTGCGATTCAGGATTGTTTGGAATCTACGCCGGAACAACTCCAGACAAGGCGAATGAGTTAATCTCGGCCACTCGTGACGAAATCAAAAAAATCTGTGAAAAAATTTCTGATAAAGAATTGCAGCGCGTAAAAACACAATTTTCTGCGAGCCTTTTAATGGCGAAAGAAAGTACGAGCACAAGAATGCAGAAGCTCGGATCGGATATTTTAGTATTAAATAAAATTCAGTCTTCGAAAGAAATCATGAAGAAAATTTCTGCGGTAAAAAAATCTAACGTAACTGACTTGGCGCAGAAAATATTTACCGGCAAATCAACATTCGCCGCGATCGGTCAGGTTGAAAAAACTATGAGTTTCTAAATTTATTCCCGATCTTCCGCCTGTTCCACGCGATCGGTCAGGTTGACAAAATCGAGAGTCTTTAATTTTATTTTCGATCTTCCACCCGTCATCCCCGAAATTGGTCAAGTTAATAAAATCGAGAGTCTTTAATTTTATTTCTGATCTTCCACTCGCCATCCCCGCGCAGGCGGGGATCTAGGAAAGTTCCAGCGCATAACCCCCTGGCCTTCCTGGATCCCCGCCTGCGCGGGGATGACGTGATACGTTACAAAAGAAATAAGTCAAAAAACCAAAATGAAAAAATTTTTCATCATTGCCGGCGAAGCTTCAGGCGACTTGCTTGGTAGCAAGTTGATTCGTGAGCTAAAGATGTTGCAGCCAAATGCGATTTTTCTTGGCGTTGGTGGAAAATTAATGAGAGAGCAGGGCCTAGTTTCGATTTTTCCGATGGAAGATTTGTCGGTGATGGGATTTGCCGAAATCTTGCCTCATCTGCCTAAGTTGCTGCGTCGAATCAAGCAAACAGCGGAAGTAATCAATCAGGAAAAACCAGATTACGTAATCACAATTGACTCGCCGGATTTTTGTTTTCGCGTTGCCAAAAAAGTTTCAGTTCAACTCAAAAAAGTGCATTTAATTGCTCCATCAGTCTGGGCTTATCGCCCTGGCCGAGCAGTAAAGATTTCTAAGCTCTACGATTTGCTGCTTTGCATTCTTCCTTTCGAGCCGCCTTATTTTGAAAAGCATGGTTTGAAGAGTGTTTTTATTGGTCACCCACTTCTTGAAGATGCGCCAGTTAACGAAGTGCAAAGTAAAAAAGAGGAATTGCTAATTGCTCTAACGCCAGGAAGCAGAAGCTCTGAGGTCAAAAATATTTTCCCAGAATTTATTGGTGCGATCAACTTGCTTGCGCCAAAATTTCCGAATTTAAAAGTTATAATTCCTTTGATCGACAAGACGCGTGATCTGGTGATTGAAATGGCAAAAACTTTGCAAGTTCCATTTTCTTTTTGTGAGCAAAGCGAGAAAAAATCGGTTTTTTCTAAGGTGAATTTTGCTTTGGCAAAATCGGGCACGAACACTCTAGAATTCTCTCTTAATCGCATTCCTATCGTCGTGGCTTACAAGGTCAATTGGCTCAGTTATTTTTTGATCAAAATGATGATCAAAATTAAATTCGGCAATTTACTTAACTTGATTTTGAACCGAGAAGTTATTCCAGAAATGCTGCAAAGAAATTGCGAGTCTAAAAAAATTTCTACCGCTTTAGAAAAATTAATTTCCTATCCAAATTTAGCACAAAAACAAATCGATGAAGCTGCTGTGGCATTAAAAATACTTGGGCTTGGAAGTCTTGAAAATCCTAGTCGAAGAGCTGCAAAGGAAATTATTTCATTTTCACAAAACTAACATTTTATTATTAATTTGTAGGCATTGATTCGGGATGGTTATTAACATATTCCGAGTATTTTATTCCAGATTCCTGTGTGCATGGGAATGAAAAGGGAGAAAATTTGCGATTAAATTATCGAATCAAAATGAGAGCTCTGTTCGCAATTTTTCTACTAATTTCTCCTTGTTGCTACGCCGCCGAAATTGCTTGCGGCGAAGATTACTCTTACCTCGTTTTTGAAGCTGACAGTCACGAAATTCTCTCTGAAAGAAAAGCTGATCGCATTCTTTACCCCGCGTCTCTGACGAAAGTAATGACTCTTTATTTAACTTTTGAAGCTCTCAAGAAAGGCAAATTGCATTTGGATCAAGAGTTAAAAATTTCAGCTCGGGGCGAAGAAATTTCGCAGGTTAACAAGGTTAATACTTTGAATGCGAAGGAAGGAAATAAGATCACTGTGCGTGAAGCGATCTTGGCGGTAATCGTAAAATCATTTAACGAAGCCTCGGTTACATTGGCTGAAGCGGTTGCAGAAGATGAATGGAAATTTGCTCTTCTGATGAATAAAAAGGCGCGCGAGCTTGGAATGGCCAATAGTAGTTTTCGCAATGCGAGCGGTTTGCACGAAGATGGGCAATACACGACGAGTTACGATTTGGCGCGTTTGGTAATTGCGATTAGAAAAAAATTTCCCGCCTACTACCATTTTTTTGCGCAGAAAAAATTTACCTACCGCGGAACTGAATATAAAACTCAAAATATGATCATTCTTGATTACGAAGGAGCGGAAGGTCTGAAAACTGGCTTCACCAATGCGGCGGGATTTAATTTAATTTCAGTGGCAAAAAGAAAAAAATATCGAGTTGCCTCTGTTTTGATGAACTGTTCTGACCCAGAGCGTCGCTACAAATTAACGCGTCAGTTGCTTGATGATGGATTTGAAAATCTTCAGAAAGAAAATCTTTTTGCGGTGAAGATTGCCACCATTCGCTCACAATAAAGAATGGGGTAAGGCCTAAACTAAGAAATATTTTCTACCGAAAAATAGGCCTCGCTGCTGTTCAAATCGGGTGGAAGAATTTTAATTCCATGACTCTTCGCCGCTTGTAAAAAAATGTTAATTTTATCTGCATTGTCGATATCAAGATTCATTGAAGCGGTAATGAATTCTACTGGATAATGCGCCTTTAAAAAAGCAGTTTGGTAAGAGATTAAAGCGTAGGCAGCGGCGTGAGATTTATTGAATCCGTAGCCAGCAAATTTATCGACGAGATCGAAAATTTCTCCAGCCTGCTTTTCTGGAACATTATTTTTCATTGCGCCATTTACGAAAATTGTGCGTTGCTGATCCATCTCTTCTTTAATTTTTTTACCCATCGCCCGACGCAATAAATCTGCAGCTCCGAGGCTATATCCAGAAAGTACTTTAGCGATTTCCATCACTTGTTCTTGATAAACAATTACACCGTAAGTTTCTTTGAGAGTTGGTTCCAAAAGTGGGTGAGGGTAGGTGATTTTTTCATTGCCGTGTTTGCGACGAATGTAAGTCGGAATATTGTCCATCGGGCCAGGGCGGTAGAGCGAAATTAGGGCGATGATGTCTTCAATTTTATCCGCTTTCATCTGACGAAGAACGGCGCGCATTCCCGAAGATTCAATTTGGAAAACGCCGATGGAGTTCCCTTTGGCAAGCATTTCGAAGGTTTGTGGATCGTCAAGTTTGAGATTGGCAATGTCGATTTTGATGCCGCGAGTTTTCTCAACTAACTTAACCGCTTCGAAAATTACAGTGAGAGTTTTAAGGCCGAGGAAGTCGAATTTTACCAAACCTGCCGCCTCTGCATATTTCATTGAATAACCAACCGCAGGCATGCTTGAGCCTTCGTCATTATAAATCGCGCAGATTTCACAAAGTGGCTTGTCGCCAATAACAATGCCGGCTGCGTGAGTTGAGGCGTGGCGATTTAGGCCTTCTAATTTTAATGCAATGTCGACAAGTTTGGTAATTTGCGGATCTTCCTTAACCGCTTGTTGCAAGTCTTTATCCATCTCAATCGCCTTACCCAAAGTGACAGCTTCGATGGCGTTAAACGGAATCAATTTGCATATTCGATCAACTTGATTGTAAGGCATTTGCAGCACCCGACCAACGTCTTTCAAGACCGCGCGTGCTTGCAATTTTCCGAAGGTGATGATTTGCGCGACGTAATCGCGACCGTATTTTTGCTGAACGTAATCGATTACTTCGTCGCGACGCGCCTGACAAAAATCGATGTCGAAATCGGGCATTGAGACGCGATCGGGATTTAGAAAGCGTTCAAAAAGTAAGCCGAAACGAATCGGATCAAGATCAGTAATTTGTAAAGACCAAGCAACGATTGATCCGGCGCCAGAGCCTCTTCCTGGCCCAACCGGAATGTCATTATTTTTTGCCCATTTAATGAAGTCCGATACGATCAAAAAATATCCAGAGAAATTCATTTTAGTGATCACTGAAGTTTCAAAATCGAGACGAGCAAAATATTCCTCTTCTATTTCTTTTTGTTTTTCTGGCGAAATTTCTTCAATCTCAAACTTGCGTTGAAGCCTTATTTTCAGGCCTTCAGCGGATTGTTTTTTTAATTCTTCAGCTTCGTCAAAAGATTTTTCATTACTAAATTTTGGCAGAGTAGGTGGCCTTTCAAAGGCCATGATGTGACATTTTTTAGCGATGTTGACTGTATTTTCGATCGCCTCTGGAACGTCACTAAATAAAGCTTCCATCTCGGTTGAACTTTTAAAAAATTGCTCTGGTGAATTTTTTTTACGCTCTTTGTCCGAAATGGTTTTTCCTTCGCCAATGCAAGCTAAGATATTTTGAGCCTCATGCAAATCTTTGGTGAGAAAATAAGTGTCATTGGTTGCAACCAGAGGTAGGTTGTGCTTGAAGGCAAGGTCGATGAATTTTTGTTCAAGAATTTTTTCTTCTTCAGTTCCGTGGCGCGTGAGTTCGATGTAAAAATTTTGCGGAAAAGTTTGAATGAGTTCTTTGATTAATTGATCGATCGCCTTGTCTTGATTATTGAGCAATAACTTGCCGATTGCGCCTTCAGCGGCGCCAGAAAGAGCGATTAATCCTTCAGATCTTGTTTTGAGTAAATCGAAATCGATGTGAGTTGAAAGGCCGCTTTGGCGATTAAGAAATGAATGACCAACGAGATACATCAAATTCTTGTAGCCCTTCTCGTTAGTAGCGATCAGAGGAAGTTTGGAGAGTGAGTTTTCGATTTCTAAATTAGAGCGGTTTTTTTGACCAAGAGGAGAATTTGGGGTAGAAAAGTTAATCAGCATTTCACAACTCAGGATAGGCTGTATTCCTGATTTTTTGCAGGCCGAAGAAAATTCCAAAGCGCCAAAAAGATTCTGACAATCGGAAATTCCAACTGCGGGCATTTTGTGATTTTTTGCTGCATCAACCAATTCTGAAATTGCTAGAGCTCCTCTGCAAAGAGAATAAGTTGTGTGATTACGAAGCGAGATGAACACCTGAAGTAAGAGAATTTTTTGAAGAAAAAAGCATAAAAAAATGCTCAGTTTTTTTGAAGAAAAGGCAACAAAAAAGGCTCTCTTAAATTTCTTTAAGAGAGCCTCAAATTTGATGTCGGGAGCCACCACCACGCAAACCCAGCGTGTGTACCTATTCCCCGTTAAAGGGTCTTGTATTTGGCACACTCCCGACGGCCGGCACTTTTTTTACCAATTTTTTTCATGCAAGCGCTTTCTAGGGAAAAGTAGGTAAAATTTTTAACGACGCTCAACCAGAAGGTAGCCTCGGTAAGTGTTGTTATCTTTTGTATTCATCGCTGAAATTAGATCGGAAATTGGAGTCCAAAACCACTGATTTTTATGCAGCGCAACATCCAAAATTAAAACTGAATCACTCTCTTCGTCGTAGGCTACTAGAGGTGAAAAATGACCGGAGTATTTTTGTTTCAAAATTTCTCCATTAAAATTGGCGAGTAAAAATCTTGTTTTGTCGTTCAGAACTTTTTTGAGAGTTAAACGAAATTCTTCGACAATTTTTTGATCATTTCTTTTAACTGAAACGAGGGTGGTTTTTAAGTGGTAAGTTCGCGAAAGAATCTTGGATAAATCGCTTAAACTTATTCCAGAATCATATTTCAAATCTTTGTTCTGAGCTTTGTAATCAATGACTTCTCGAGGTTTAATTTTATCTGTTTCCTTATTAAGAAATCCTCGCTGAGTAAAAAGTTTATATTCGGCCACTTCACCATTTGGCTTGATAATTTCCTCGGATTTTTGACTAGAAATTTCTCCGTAACTTAGTGCATTTAGAAGCATTATTGAGCTCGCAATTGAACAGTAGAGTGGGTTGATCTGTGGTTGGTAAAAATTTACTAGTTGATAAAAATCATTTTTGAATTGGCTTTTTTCCAAGCGTTTTAAACCTTCATCACTATTCCATATTTCACCCGCGAGCGCTGGATTTATGCAGAAAAAAATGCAGAAAATAAATTTTTTAAACATGTCTGAAGCCTTAAAAATAAATGATAAATGCGATGTTGAGATGATGAATTTGATCGAAGAATTTTTGCGATTTATGAAGGTGGAAAAAGGTTACTCAAGTAATACTTTAAGCTCTTACCAAATCGATATTTTTTATTTCGTTGATTCTCTCTTTCGCAAAAATGATGTCGTCATTACCAAAAAAATATTTTCTGAATTAACCGTTCATGATTTTCGTAAATGGCTAGTTGAGCGTCACGGCAACCATGTTAATTCATCCAATGCCAGAGCGCTCGCATGTCTTCGTTCATTTTTTAATTTTTTAAGTCGCAATGAGTTACTTACCAATAGCGAAATTGAAAAAATTAAAACGCCAAAAGTAGTTAAGCCTTTGCCGAAAGCTGTCGATCATTTTGATATTAAAAAAATTTTTGCGGCGATTGCAGAAGTGCAAAAAACTGAGTGGAAGGCAAAGAGAGATGTGGCTTTGTTAACTTTGATTTATGGCTGTGGATTGCGGATTTCTGAGGCTTTGGCTGTGAGTAAAAATAGTCTGCAAAATTCACAGACTTTGATTGTTACGGGCAAAGGCAAGAAGCAGAGAATGCTGCCACTACTGCCAATTATCAAACAGAGGATTGAAGATTATTTGACGATTTGCCCTTTTGCTGTTGACCAAGAATCAGGAATTTTTCTTGGCAATAAAGGCAAAACTTACACCCGTTACGATTTCGACAAATTGATTCGAAGAATTCGCATCATGCTTGGATTGTCGGACACTGTAACCACTCACTCTTTCCGCCATTCTTTTGCAACGCATTTGCTTGAAGCCGGAGCTGATCTTCGTTCAATTCAGGACTTGCTCGGACATGAAAATCTCTCGACCACGCAGCGCTACACTAAGATCGACAAGTCGCGATTGCTCAATGTTTACGAAAAGTTTCAACGTCGGTAATTTTTTCAATTTTTGATTTTCTTGCGAGCGCAGCGCCTCATCCATCTTTATTTGTAATCGACGCTTCAACTATTCTTGTCGAAATTAAGAGCAAAAATTAGACACAAAAAAACTCCCGAATATTGCTACTCGGGAGTTTTTAAATTTTACTTTGGTTCAAAAAAGCTAATCGAACTTCACATCAACTTTAGAGATTTTTTTGTTCAATCTCTTCAAGACTTCATCAGTAACTTCAAGTTCGTCTTTGTAGTAGAGGGTTTGTGATGCGGGGGTAATCATGTCGAAATCTTTTTCTTTTGCGACGTCAGAAATGATGTCTTTGATCTTGTCGTTAACCTTGCTCATCGCTTCCATTGAAGCTTTCTTTAAGCTGTTTTGTTTTTTGTCGACGAAGGTTTTGAGATCATCAAGTTTCTTTTCGAAGGCTACGGTTTCTTTTTCAAAAGCCTCTTTAGAAAGAACATTCCTTTTGCCCTCAATGCGCTTTTGTTCTGACTCTAGTTCTTCTTGTTTCTTAGCGACTTCCTTTTGGTACTCATCTTGTTTTTTTCCAACTTTAGCTTGGACATCGCGCATTGCTGAAGATTCTTTGATGATTTTTTCAACATCAAGAATGCCTGTTCCGGCAGCATTGGCACTAAGTGAGAATAAAGAAATAGCTGCGAGGCAAGCGAAGAAATATTTTTTCATGGGTGAAAATTTGTTAGAGGTATTGGGAGGGCGGCGAAACGTATTTGGCAAAAATTTACTTGCAACAGCAGCTTGCCCAAAACTAATTTGCCGCCCCTGATTTTCTGATTCTCCCAATTCAATTTACTAAAATGAAAAAAATTTCTTCCCCATCGATTAAGCAGGCCGAAGATGCTGTTCGCACATTAATTGCTTGGGCTGGGGATAATCCAGATCGTGAAGGTTTGCGTGAAACTCCAAAAAGAGTCGTTAATGCTTACCGCGAATTTTTTGCTGGATACGAAGCTGATCCAGAAAAAATTCTCGGCAAAACTTTTGAAGAAGTTGAGGGCTACGATGATATTGTTTTGCTTAGAGACATGCGCGTTGAATCACATTGCGAACATCACATGGTGCCTTTTCTTGGCAAGGCCCACATTGCTTATATTCCTAATAAAAAAGTGGTTGGAATTAGCAAAATTGCTCGCCTGCTTGATGTTTACGCGAAACGTTTACAAACCCAAGAAACCATGACGGCACAGATTGCAAACATGATTTATAAAGTTTTAAAACCAAAGGGCGTCGCTGTTCTAATCGATGCTGAACATCAATGCATGACCACACGTGGAATTCACAAAATTAATACTTCTACCATTACCAAAACAGTGCTTGGTGTTTTTAAAACGGACCCCGAAATGGAAAGAAAATTTTTATTGATGATCAAGTAAATGACTCATCTTATTCTCGCTTCCACTTCACAAGTTAGAAAAAAAATTTTAACCGATTCTGCTTTGGATTTTGAAGTCATTGCCCCGCTTTACGACGAAGACAATGAGAAGAAAAATTTGCCAAAAATGTCGGCAAAAAAATTGGCACTATTTTTAGCAAAAGAAAAGGCTCTTTCGATTAGTGCCAAGTTTCCAAAGGCTTACGTAATAGGCTCTGATCAGGTTTGTGAATTTCAAAAAAAAGAAATTTCTAAATCAAAAAATGCGCAAGAAGCATTGGCTCAGCTTAAAAAATTTAATGGCAAAACTCATTTTCAAAATAATGCAGTAGTAATTGCCCTTGCTGGTAAAATTATTTTCGAAAATTTTTCTCTAGTGGAGTTAAAAATGCGCAAAATGTCGGAAAATGAAATTGAGCATTACGTCAAGCTAGACAAGCCTTGGGGCTGTGCCGGTAGTTACAAATACGAATCTCTCGGCAAACATCTATTTGAAAAAATTTCTGGCGATTATTTTGCTGTTTTGGGGCTTGCTATTCAGCCATTACTAACTTTTCTTTACCGTAAAAAACTTATCTCTTTGACCAAATGGACATCTTAACTTACGACATCTTTTTCAGTCTTCTTACTTTAACTTTTCTCGAGATTGTCCTGGGCATCGACAACCTCATTTTCATCGCTCTCGCTGTCGCTAAATTACCAGTAAAAGATCGTCGTATTGCTCGCAGCGTGGGTCTATTTTTGGCTCTAATAATTCGCATCTTGATGCTGATGACATTGTCTTGGGTGATGAGCCTGACCGATCCTCTATTTTACATCGGCGATCGCGGTTTTTCCTTTAAGGATTTTTTACTAATTCTAGGTGGTTTATTTTTGATCATTAAAAGCGGATGGGAAATTCTTAACGATGTTTATTTTGGCCTTCATGCTTCGAAAGAAGAAAAACAATTTAACGCCGCAAAAAACATGGTCGCGGCGATTCTGCAAATCGCTTTGATCGATTTTATTTTCTCTTTTGACTCAGTAATCACTGCGGTTGGCATGACTAACAACATCCCGGTAATTATTACTGCGATTACAATTGCGATGGGTGTGATGTTGATTGCTTCGGAAAGAATCAGTTACTTTTTACAAACTTATCCATCGCTAAAAATCGTCGCTCTTGCCTTTATTTTTATGATCGGCGTGATTCTTCTTTCTGACGGATTCCATTTTGAAATTTCGAAAGGTTATCTCTACTTCTCTCTTTTCTTCACTGTCGTTGTTGAGTCTCTAAACATCGTCGCCCGAAAATTACGTAAGCAAAATGACTAATCCGGTAATCTTTGCATATTCTTTTGATTCAGAAGGTAAGGCGGCAAAACTCAGCAATAAAGAAGTCGCACAAGAGCTTGAAAATAATGGCTTAGCCTGGGTTCACCTCGATGCGAATAGTAAAACAGTGAATAAGTGGCTGCAGAGTAAGGTTAATTATCTCGATCATCTAATCATCAACGCCTTAACCGCCGAAGAAACCAGGCCAAGAGTGATGGAATTTGAAACTGGTTTGTTGATCATTTTGCGCGGAATAAATCTTAACAAAAATTCTGAGCCAGAAGACATGGTTTCGGTCCGAGTTTGGGTTGATGCTGAGCGAATCATCACTATTCAGCGCCGTGAAATGAAATCGCTTTTTGATCTGCGCGACCAAGTTGAAGAAGGTAAAATAATCAAAAATTCCGCCGAATTTATTTATAACTTACTGTATCAGACTCTCTTCGTTACCTCGCCATTTCTTTACGCTCTCGGTAACAAAGTTGATGATCTCGAAGAAAAAATAATGACTACTCACGACGTTATTTTTCGTGAAGAAGTTCTGCAAATCAGAACCAAATTAACTACTTTCAAGCGTTACCTTGCTCCTCAAAGAGAGGCGATCGCCAAACTTCGTATCTGTGAACAATCTTGGATTAGCGGTTGGGCAAAAAGGCATTTTCAAGAAAATCTCGATCAAATCACAATGCTGATTGAAGAGGTTGAAGAAACGCGCGATCGTGCGCAAATTTTGCACGATGAAATTTTTCATGGACTAAGTGAAAAGATGAATAAAAGTATGTATGTTTTGTCGCTCGTTACCTCAGTTTTTATTCCGCTAACATTTTTTACGAGTATCTTCAGCGTCAATATCGGCGGTCTTCCTGGCTTGGAAAATAGTTCCGCGTTTTGGTTGATGACCATTGCGATGTTCTTGATGGCCGGAGCGCAAGTTCTGCTCTTTAAAAAGAAAAAACTTTTCTAGCCCTTGAAAAAAAATCTTCCCCAAAAAATTCTCCCCAAAAAAATTCTCTTTGTTTGCACTGGAAATATCTGTCGTTCTCCAACCGCTGAGGCAATTGCTCGTCATCAAGCAAAAGAAAGAAATCTCGAAAATAATTTTATTTTTGACTCCGCCGGAATCGAAACATTTCACATCGGAGAATCTCCAGACCAAAGAAGTTTAATGGTTGGAATGCAGCACGGAATCTCTTTCGCCGATATTTCTGCCCGAAAAATTCGTAAAAATGATTTTGCTGATTTCGATTTAATTTTGGCAATGGATCGTAGCCATTTTTCACGTCTTTTAACCGAATCTCCTCAGGAATATCGCGGCAAGGTAAAGTTATTTTTAGAGTTCTGCGCAGCAAAGAATTCTTGGAATGATGAAGTCATCGACCCTTACTACGGCCCCAATCAAGGCTTTGAAGAAGTTTTTAACGTAATTGATCTAGCTGTAAAAAATTTGCTAAAATAAACCAAGCACAAAGGGCGCAACATGAGAATATCACTCTTTGTTTTGACTATTTTTCTTGTCTCTTGTGGAGGAGGAGGCGGAGGAGGTGGAGGAGGTGGAGGAGGTGGTGGTTCAACCACATCAACCACGCCAACATCCTCAACTTGGATCTCTTCAGTTTCTACCGCGCAAGTCGATGTCTACGAAACCACAGAATACAACGCGCAGTGGGGTCTAAATAAAATAAACGCCGCTGAGGCTTACGCGCTGCTTGCTGCAAATTCTAAAACGGTAGCAGGAAGTGGAGTTAAGATTGGCATCATCGACACCGGCGTGCAAACCACTCACGTTGAAATTGCCGGCAATTACACTTCTTCGGGAAGTTACGATTACGTTAATGGCGATTCTAATCCAAGTGACGACTATGGTCACGGAACACATGTGGCCAGTACTGCTGCAGGCGTAAAAGATAATTCTGGAATGCATGGAGTTGCTTACAATGCGACAATAATCGCCGAAAAAGTTTTAGATTCTTCCGGCAATGGATCGTATTACAACGTCGCTGGCGGCATTAGTGGCGCGGTTACAGCGGGAGCAAAAGTAATTAATCTAAGCATCGGCGGTTCATCTGATGGGGGTTTATATTTAAAAAACGCGTTAATTACGGCAAAAAATTCCGATGTTCTTTCTATTGCTGCAACCGGCAATGACGGGGCTTCACAGCCCGATTATCCAGCTTACTACGCTTCCGATTCCAGTTTAACCGGTTACGTTTTAGCCGTTGGCGCGCTTGCTTACGACGGTTCAATCGCCAGCTACAGTAATTATTGTGGCGATGCCAAGAGCTACTGCCTCGTTGCTCCAGGAAGCTCTATTTATGCGGCCATTCCAACAGACAGCTACTTTCCAATAGACGGCACCTCAATGGCCACACCTCACGTTGCCGGAGCAGCAGCGGTGCTTCGCGGTGCCTGGACATTCCTAACTGCGCCGCAGGTTTCGCAGATTTTACTCAGCACCGCCAACAGCGATTTTGCTGGCTACAGTGAAACGATTTACGGCCAAGGAATTTTAGACCTTTACGCAGCAGTACAGGCGCAAGGTCAAAACACACTTGGATACGGAACCAGCGTGGTTTCATCGAGCGGTTACGATGTTGCAACATCCTCAATTAGCAGCAGTACAATTTTCGGCGATGCTTTCGCCAGCAACGTCGCACCACAACTTTCCTCGGCAATTTTTTACGATGATTACGGCCGCGATTACAAAGCTTTTTTGGGCAATAAAATTATTACAAATCGCGGCCAAGCCTACGAAGCGTCGAGTTTGATGTTCAACAATACTAGTTACAAAACCGTGCCGCTTAACTTGGGGAGTAGGGCGCAAATGCGTTTTAATGTCGCCGATTACAAAAATCCTGAGGCGCCAAATGAGCTTGGTTTGAAATATGCGACACTAGATCGCTCGCAAGATCCGCAGCGAATTAATGCCGGCAATGGTTTTTCCTTCACAAAAAATTCTTCAGAGATTTTGCCAAATTCAAAATTCGGTTTCGCTTTCAATTTTGACGAAATTTCTGCCCAGCAAAATTTTGCAAATTCTGGATTTATTTTACAGAACGCTTTTGCCGCAAACCCTTACCAATCTTTTCTAAATCAGCCTTCATCTGGCTTGCAAAATAGTCGAAAATTTAATCAGGCTTTTTTCGATCAAAGTTTTTTACAGAAAAAAATGACTCTGCGTTTTTCCTACCAAGAGTCTCGCGATGCTACGACCAAGCAGAATCAGCTCCTTGATTTTGGCCTAACTTTCAAAAGCCTTTCCTTTTCTTTCGGCAATTTAACTGAATTTCAAAACAACATCCTAAACTCGAAAAACCTTGGCGCGTTTGAATCTCCGGGCAATACAAAAACTTCTTACTTTAAAATTTCTCTCAAAGAAAAACTTTTTAAAGATCTGCAACTACTCGCGAATTTTTCCGAAGGTGTTTCAAAAATTAATGGCAATGAACGCGGAATTTTTCGTGAGTTCAGCGATATACGCAGTCGTAGCTTCTCGGTCGCTTTGCTTTGGCAAAATTTCGGCGTAAATTATTTCGAACCAATGCGCGTTTACCGTGGAAAAGTTAAGTTCGACATTCCGATCGCGCGCGACGATGCTGGAAATTTGTACCGCTACCAGGGCATGGCATCTTTGGCTCCGCAAGGCAGAGAGCGAGATTTAGAAGTTTTTTATTTTCACGATTTAAACGATTCTTCTCAGATCAAATTCAGTTTTCTAACTCAGCGCCAAGCAGCAAACATCAAGGGTGCGCCGACAAATCTTTTGGCAATGATTGGCTACAAAAAAATGTGGTAACCCTTCTGGATCCAAGCCTGCGCGGGGATGACTAGTAGAGTTCGTAACTCTAGCACCATCTCTGCGTAAGCGGGGATCCAGGATGATTCGTCACAAGTAATTTGTTTACGTTAAAAAAATTCTTCCCATCGGCTTGCAAAACATTTTCCTCTAAATACTTTGCCGCTTCTCCTCTACCGTCAGTAAAAATATCAAACAAAAACAATGATCAAAATTCGTCTTTCACGCGCAGGAAGAAAAGGTGTTCCATTCTACCATATTCTTGCAACTAACAGCACCTCACCACGCGATTCAAAATTCTTGGAAAAGCTTGGCACCTACAACCCATTGCTTGGAGACTCAAACGAAAAGCGTGTTACTCTTAATAAAGAACGCATCGAACACTGGCTTTCTGTTGGCGCTCAACCAACTGAAAAAGTTGCAAAATTTTTAATTTCTCTTGGTGTAAAAGGCGCAGAAAAGCACAAGCCAGAATTTACTGCAAAAGCAAAAGGTTCTAATTTGAAAAAGAAAGCTGCAGCTCAAGCAGCTAAAGAAAAAGAAGCTGCCGCTGCAAAATCTGAAGAAGTTGCTGCAGCTTAGCGATTCTTCACGTTTACTGATTGCCTCAGGTAACGCGGGCAAGATTCTTGAAATCTCCGCGTTGCTTAAACCCCTTGGAATTAAATCCATCTCCGCCTCTCAGTTCAATCTTCCTGAACCTGAAGAAACCGGCAAAACCTTTGCCGAAAACTCTCTCATCAAAGCAAAATTTTACGGTGAAAAAACCAAGATCGTCGCCCTCGCTGACGATTCTGGTCTTTGTATTGAAGCCATGAATGGCGAGCCCGGGATTCACTCCGCACGTTTCGCACAAAAAAATTTCCCCGAAGCTTTTGAAAAAATTTCCAAAAAAATCAAAGAAAATTCGCGCGCTTACTTCATTTGCAATCTGACGCTTTTCGATCCTGAAAAGAATTTTTCGATTTCTTTCGAAGGCAGAGTTGATGGATCTCTAATCTTCCCGCCACGCGGAACCAAAGGCTTTGGCTACGATCCAATTTTCATCAAAGACGGAATGACGCAAACTTTTGGCGAAATTGATCCGCAAGAAAAAGATCAAATTTCGCACCGTGGCGAGGCGTTTAAAAAGTTAATCAATTGGCTGAAGGCTTAGCTCTTCTGGATCCCCGCCTGCGCGGGGATGACGGGGAAGGAGCACGCACTTTTACTTCATCCCCGCTTGCGCAGGAACGGCGGGAGGAGTACGCACTTTCAACGTCATCCCCGCGCAGGCGGGGATCCAGGAGAGCTAAAAATTAGCACAATTTTTACACGCCGCCGGCCACAAACCTTTGATCCTACTGACTCCAAGAAAAAACATTAATTTTGCCCCCGGGCAAAATTTTAATTTCCCCAGCGCTGGGAAAATTAGAAAAAAATCAAAAACCAATGACCGAAATTACTCTCGTCAACTACGAAAATCTTCTCACTGAAATTCAAAAACAAATTGGGCAAGCGCAGCAAAACGTAGTTCAAAACATTGCGCGACAAAAAGTCGTAATGGCTTGGAATGTGGGAAAAATAATTGACGAGCATTTGTCACGTAACAACAAAACTGGCTACGGAGAAAAATTGATGGAGAAGTTGGTGCAAGACACCGCAATTTCTGACAACAGTCTTTACAGAATGCGTAGCTTCTACCAATCCTACCCAAAATTGCCCAAAGATGAAAAGCAACTCAACTGGACTCACTACCAAACACTCAGCGGCGTAAAAAAAGATGAGGAAAGAAAGCGTTTGGAAAATCTGGTCAGAGACAATTCTTTGACAACGGACGAGCTGCAAATCGAAGTCACAAAATATCACTCTCTGATTAACTCCCAGGTTAATTCTCAGGCTAATTCCCGCGCTAATTCCCAGGTTAACTCTCTGGCTCAATCCTTGGCAAAAATAAAAAAGCCGCCTAGGAAGAAAAAGTTGCTCAAAACAAAACTTCACCCCGAGCGCGGTCAATTATTTTCTTACCCGCTAATCAAGCTCAAGAACGCAGACGTGACCTGCATTGATTGTGGATTTAATTTTTTCCGCGAGGTCGAAAATCAGTCGAAAAATTTGCAGAATGTTGACGTAATTAAGAAAAATGAAACCTACTCACTCAAAAAATCTGACAGCCATCCGCGCAAATTTAACACCTACAAAGCCTACCTGGATCGCGTTGTCGACGGCGACACCATTCGCGTCACAATCGATCTTGGCTTCAAAACTTTTCACAATGAAATCATTCGATTGAAGGGAATTGACTCCGCGGAAATTGACACGGAAGAAGGCAAAGAAAGCGCGCGAGCTTTGATGCAAATCCTCGACAAAATTCCTTTCCTTGTCGTCAAAACCATCAAAGTAGACATTTACGGTCGCTACGTTGCTGATGTTTTTTTTAGCGACAAAAACGAAATTGACGCACAAAAAGTTGCCGATGAGGGAATTTACCTGAATCAGCTTTTACTCGACAGGGGATTGGTAAAAATCTGGGAAGGTTAGCAGCCTTAAACCGCTAGAACGACAGATGCGATTTATTCCGTCGCCCCTAGTCTTTCCAGCGTCATCCTCGCGAAGGCGGGGATCCAGGAGGTTTAATATTCTACTTCGAGCTCGTTTTTCTGGATCCCCGCCTTCGCGAGGATGACGTTGGAAGAGCGGGGGTAGGATTCTCAGTTGTAATTGCGATCATCCGCAGTTCTAACAATTAATCCGCAGTTTGAGCAACTAATCCGCAGTTTGAGCAACTAATCCGCAGTTCGAGCAACTAATCCGCCGGTCGAGCGGAGTCGAGACCTCGTGAATTTTGTGCCCGAACTCAAGAGGTCTCGACTCCGCTCGACCGGCGGAAGGTTTTACATCAATTTAAACATGCCATTTAACGACACAAATTTTCGGAAGATTTAAAAAATCCGACGATGTGGAACGTAGTTCTTGGCTTAACAAGGTTAAACTAGTTGAAGAGTTCTCGACGCAGTGTGACCGACGGATGGGAAAAATACAGAGTCACAGCTTGTAAAAGGAAGTTAGGAAATTATTTAGACGCGCCTCTTAATTCACTTCTCACTTAAAAAATGTCTAAACGCGATTTTTACGAAATTCTTGCTGTTGGCAAAAAAGCCTCTTCTGACGAAATAAAAAAAGCTTACCGCAAGCTGGCGATGCAGCACCATCCTGATCGCAACCCAGGTAACAAAGATGCAGAGGCAAAATTTAAAGAGGCAACTGAGGCCTACGAAACTTTGCGCGACGATCAGAAAAGGGCGGCTTACGATCAATACGGTCACGACGCTTTTGGCCAAGGTGGAAATGGCGGCGGGCGCGGATTTGGCCAGGGTGGTCAGGGCGCAGAAGGCTTCGACTTCAACGACATCTTCAACAATTTTTCAGATATTTTTGGTGATTTTGGCGGTGGGCGTCAAACCAAAAAACGTACTTCTTCACCTCGCGGTAGCGACGTTCGTTACAATTTGGAAATCTCACTCGAAGAAGCATTTAGCGGCGTGACGCAAAAAATTTCCTTCACGATTCCAGTGATTTGCGAACCTTGTAATGGCGCTGGTGGAGAGAAATTAGAAACATGTTCAACCTGTAAAGGAAATGGCAAGATCCGCGCCCAGCAAGGCTTTTTCATTGTTGAGCGAACTTGTACAAGTTGCGCAGGCGTTGGTCAAATCATCAAAAACCCATGCAAAATCTGTCGCGGCGAAGGGCGAGTTAATAAAGAAAAAACTCTCTCGGTAAAAATTCCTGCGGGCGTTGAAGATGAAAATCGCATTCGACTTTCAGAAGAAGGCGAGGCCGGTGCACGCGGTGGCAAAGCTGGAGATCTTTACGTTTACATCTCGATTCGTAAGCACCAATTTTTCACTCGCAAAACTGACGACATTCATTTTGAAATGCCGATTAAGTTCACCACTGCGGCACTTGGAGGGTCAATCGAAATTCCAACAATTGATGGCACAAAAGCTAAATTACAAATCTCTGAAGGTTCACAAAATGGTGATCAACTGCGCTTGAAGTCAAAAGGCATGAGCGTCATTAATTCAGGAGGGCGTAGGGGCGACATGTATGTGAGGATCAATATTGAAACTCCGGTTAAACTCTCGAGCGAAGAGCGCGATTTGCTGACGAAGCTAGACAAGTTGATGCAAAGTAAGTCGAGCAATCCGAAGTCAGAAAGTTTTTTTAAAAAAGTCGGCGATTTCTTTGGTTAAAATTAAGCTAGTAACACTCGTCGGTTGAGCGAAGTCGATGCCCATTTAGTCTTGCTCGTCAAATCTCGACTTCGCTTACTTGCTTGGTGATCAAATTGACCGTAAAAATTCTTTGCTTCTTTCTTTCATTTCACAATTTTTCTCGCCTCAATTTTTTCTCCTCATTTCACGACAACCATGCTTCTAAAATTAACAGTTTTTCTTCCGCTTTTTGGTTTTTTATTTTCCGGAATTTTTTCACGAATTGGTGAGAAAAAATTTACTCCAAATGTTGTCGATCGCTTTGCGCAATATTTCTCAACTGGGTTACTAATCGCTTCTGCCGTCTGTGCTGCGCTCGTTTTTGCTGATGTTTACCAAAACAAAACTAATCAAAACATTGCTCTGATTAGCTGGATTTCTTCTGGCGATTTTTCAGCTAATTGGTCGCTGAAGCTTGATTCACTTACCGCGATCATGCTTGTTGTCGTAACTTTTGTTTCGAGCTTGGTTCACATTTATTCGATCGGCTACATGCATGAAGACAAGTCGATCGCTCGTTTCATGTCTTACCTCTCGCTTTTCACTTTTTTCATGCTGGCTCTTGTTACTGCTGACAATTTTGTGCAACTTTTTTTTGGTTGGGAAGGTGTTGGTGTTGCCTCTTATTTGCTCATCGGATTCTGGTACAAAAAGCACTCAGCTAACGCTGCAGCGATCAAAGCATTCGTTGTAAATCGCGTTGGCGACTTCGGTTTAATCATGGCTATCGCCTTGATCTACCTGACTTTTGGCACTGTCGAATATTCTAAAGTTTTTGCTGAAGTGATTAATCACACGAGCGACAAATTTGCGCTTTTTGGCACTGAATTTCGCTCACTCGATGCGATTTGTATTTTGCTTTTCATCGGCGCGATGGGTAAGTCGGCTCAAATCGGTTTGCATGTTTGGCTTGCTGATGCAATGGAGGGCCCAACTCCAGTTTCGGCTTTAATTCACGCCGCAACAATGGTTACCGCCGGTGTATTTTTAGTTGCGCGTTGCTCGCCTATTTTTGAATTTTCAGAAGTTGCTTTGACGATGGTTACCTTAGTTGGTGCGTCGACAGCACTTTTCGCCGCAACAATTGCGCTCACTCAAAATGACATTAAAAAAATAATCGCCTACTCAACTTGTTCACAACTTGGCTACATGTTTTTTGCTTGTGGGCTCTCTGCTTACTCTGCGGCAATCTTTCACCTAGCGACACACGCTTTCTTTAAAGCCTTGTTGTTCCTCGGTGCAGGTAGCGTGATTCATGCAATGCATCACGAGCAAAATATTCAAAAAATGGGCGGATTGTGGAAAAAAATTCCCTTCACTTACGCAATGATGTGGATCGGCTCACTTGCTCTTGCGGGCTTTCCGCCTTTCGCTGGATTCTATTCAAAAGATGTGATTCTTGAAGCTGCTTTCATGTCGCATTCGCCTTACGGAAAACTAGCTTACGCGATGGGAATTACTGCGGCATTCTTGACCGCTTTTTATTCTTGGCGTTTGTTGTTTTTAACTTTTCACGGCAAGACTCGTGCCGACAAACATACTTTCGATCACGCTCATGAATCGCCGCTTTCAATGTTGATTCCACTTTTCTTTTTAGCATTGGGATCGGTTTTTGCTGGCATCCTCGGTGCTAAAATTTTCCACATGGTTTCGGCTGAAGACAATTTTTTCTTCGATGCAATTTTTGTTCTCGGAGAAAAAGTTTCCTTACTTGAAGAAATTCACCACGCGCCATTTTTAGTAAAAACTTCTCCGCTAATTGTTGGCGTGATTGCGATTGCGATCGCTTACGTTTTTTACCTCTTAAAAACCGATTTGCCAAATAAGTTAGCGCTTGCTCTCAAGCCTTTCTACAAACTCTCTTACAACAAGTGGTACTTTGACGAAATTTACGAAATTCTTTGGGTCAATTCAGCTAAAAAATTAGGAAATTTTTTGTGGAGAATTATCGACGTAAAATTTGTTGATGGCGTTCCAAATGGAGTTGCCGCAATTTGTCGTTTTGTTTCTTGTCGGGTATCAAAATTACAAACTGGCTACATTTACAACTATTCTTTCTGGATGGTTATTGGTGTGATTGCGATTTCTTTCTTCCTAATTTCTTCCTTCAAACAAATCGGGATCATTAACTAATGAAACTTCTAGTTCTTAAAGAAACTCACCCAGCAGAAAATCGCGTGGCGCTTACTCCTGATTTAATTTCGAAATATCAGAAATTTGGATTTGAAGTTTTTGTTGAAGAAAAAGCCGGAGTAAAATCAGCAATTACTGATGCAGAATTTGTGAAGGCCGGAGCGCAAATTATTTCCGATATTTCAACAATTCTTGCGGAAGTTGACGTGATTATTTCGGTGCAAAGAACCGATGTCGATTTTGCAAAAACTAAAACTGATCTCGTTTTCATTACAAAAGAAAAATTCGCTCAGAAAGATATTTCTACTCAGAGAAAAATATTCGCTCTCGACCTAATTCCGCGCATTACCCGCGCGCAAGGAATGGACGTGCTGTCGTCACAAAGTAACCTTGCTGGCTACCGAGCCGTCATTGATGCCGCTTACGAAATGCCAAAAATTTTGCCAATGATGATGACGGCTGCGGGCACAATTTCTGCGGCAAAATTTATGATTATTGGCGCTGGCGTTGCTGGCTTGCAAGCGGTTGCAACTGCAAAAAGACTTGGCGCTGTAGTTTGTGTTTTTGATGTTCGTGCTGCTGCGAAAGAGCAGGTGCAAAGCCTTGGTGCAAAATTTATTGAAGTGAAATCTGACGAAAAAAATGATGGGGTTTACGCCAAAGAAGCGAGCGAAGAATATAAAAAACTTCAGGAAGAATTGCTGAAAGAGACGATTAAGAATCAAGATGTGGTGATTACGACTGCGTTAATTCCAGGAAAAAAAGCACCGATTTTAATTACGGAAGAAATGGTGAAATCAATGAAGCCAGGCTCGATCATTGTTGATCTCGCGGCGGTTAATGGCGGAAATTGCGCGCTAACTCAAGTTGGAAAAATTGTTGAAATAGGCTCGGTAAAAATCATCGGTCACGAAAATTTTCCATCACGTGTTGCTGCCGATGCGAGTAAAGTTTTTGCTAAAAATATTTTTAATTTTGTTGATCTTCTAACCGACAAAGAAAAGAAAATAATCTCAATAAATCGTGAAGACGAAATAATTAAATCTACCCTCTCATGCTAGAAAATCATACTCCTGCAAAACCGGTAAGAAGAACAAAAGCTCACCTGCACACCTCATTAAATATTGATTCTGATGAGTCAAATTTGCTTAAACCAAAGATTACTATTTTTGGTGTTGGTGGCGCTGGCGGGAATGCGATCAACAATATGATTCGCTCGAATCTTGAAGGTGTTGAATTTGTTGCGGCGAATACTGACGCACAGGCTTTGTCTAATTCTTTGGCGAGTAAAATTCAGCTTGGAGTGAAAGTTACCAAAGGTCTTGGAGCCGGCTCTTTTCCTGATCGCGGACGCGCTGCGGCAGAGGAAAATGTTGAAGAAATCGCTAGATTTTTAGAAGGCAGCAACATGGTTTTCATCGCTGCGGGAATGGGTGGCGGCACCGGAACTGGTGGCGCTCCGGTAATTGCGAAACTTGCGCGCGAACGCGATATTTTAACCGTTGGCGTTGTTACCAAGCCATTTCACTTTGAGGGAAAATATCGGATGGAAACAGCTGAGGCTGGCATTGAAGAGCTTAAAAAATATGTCGATACTTTGATCGTTATCCCAAATCAAAATCTTTTTCGTATCGCTAACGAGCACACAACTTTTGAATCTGCATTCAAAATGGCTGATGATGTTCTTCAAGCTGGAGTTCGCGGTATTACCGATCTAATCACCATGCCAGGTTTGGTGAATTTAGACTTTGCCGACATTCGCACCATCATGACCAAGATGGGTAAAGCGATGATGGGAACGGGAGAAGCAGAAGGTGAAAACCGCGCCATCATTGCCTGCGAAGCTGCTGTTTCAAATCCGCTGCTTGACGATATTTCAATCAAAGGTGCAAAAGGCGTTTTGGTTAACATGACCGGCGGCTCAGACATGACGCTTTTTGAAGCCGACATGGCGGTAAATGCAATTCGCAAAGAAGTTGATGCAAATGCCAACATTATTTTTGGATCGGCATTCAACGAAAACATGAAAGGCAAAATTCGAATTTCAGTTGTAGCAACCGGAATTGATGAAGAAGAATTCAGACGCGACACCCAGAAATCAAGCTTTGAACCATCTCGATTCAGAGTCGAAGGGCCAACTGAAAAAAAATCGGTAACGAAAAGTTTTTTTGATCCAGGAGTGTCGGTTAAGCAAGAAGATGAAATCGAAGAAGTCAGCGAAAGCAGCTTCAGATTGAAGAAGATAAATCACAAAAAACATGAGCCGGTTGCTGAAGAAGTAATCGAAGAAGAGTCTTTTGATCTAGAGGAAGATGAGGTAATTGAAGAAATAAAAATAGCTGCAAAGCCAGCAAAAGCAGCAAAACCAAATGCAAAAACTAAGAAAGAAAACTCGGTATTTAGTTTGTTTAGTTTTATGAATTCGTCAAAAGCTGCGAGCGAACCCATTGAAGAACTTGAAGAGGAGGTTGAAAAACCAATTACCGAATTCATGCCGGTTTCAACATTCCACGAAGAAAAATTTGCAGATGTCGA
>CAIQBQ010000150.1 GCA_903870105.1 uncultured Alphaproteobacteria bacterium
AAACGATTAACGCTAAACGAGTTACTTTTTTTAGTCGCAGCAAAGGAAGAATTTGGGTCAAAGGTGAAACTTCGGGAAATTATTTATCTCTAATAAATCTCGCTCTTGATTGCGATAATGATTCATTGTTGATCTATGCTAAGCCTACGGGCCCAACCTGTCACAAGGGTGATGTGAGTTGTTTTAAAACTGAGCAACCAACCATTTCTAAGCTCATTAAAATCATCGATTCGCGCTACAAAAATCCGCAAGAGAATAGCTATGTAACAAAATTATTTGCTGAAGGTACTAAGAGAATCGCACAAAAAGTTGGAGAGGAGGGGGTGGAAGTTGCTCTTGCTGCGTTAGCGGGGGATAGTGAAGAACTTGCAAATGAAGCAGCGGATTTGCTGTTTCACCTACTCGTGCTGCTAAGGCAGCAAGGTTTAGATCTTTCAGTTATTACAGATGTTCTAGAAAAACGAATCGGGAAGTTGGAAAAGTAAAAATCTTAATCAATCGGCGTGATGCTTGCACAAGACTAATAGAATTAAGGCTTAGCGATATGCTGTCACAATTCTAATGACGGATCTGAGTTAGGTGACGGACTTTTCCTGCAAAGAAGCAAATAATTGAGAGAGTAGGTGTTTTACAGCTACAAAATCATCGTCCCAGCACCAGACTCGGTAAAAATTTCCATCAACAGAATATTGTCCACTGCGCCGTTTAAAATGTGAGCGTGGCCGACACTTTTTTCTAGAGCATTCAAACAAGTCTCAACTTTTGGAATCATCCCGCCAGTAATTATTCCGTCAGTGATCATTTGCCTCGCGGTTGCAGCATTTAAGTGACTTACGAGTTCGCCATTAGGCAACATCACGCCATCAACATCAGAAAGAATAATTAACTTCGCAGCTTGCATTGCGCCAGCAATGGCGCCGGCTACTGTGTCGGCGTTGATGTTAAAAGTTTCTCCATTGTCGCCGATGCCGATTGGGGCGATTACCGGAATAATGTCGGAATCTTCAAACATTGCGAGAATTTCAGGATCGATATGGTAAGGCTCGCCAACGAAGCCGAGATTTAAAATCTTCTCAATATTTGAATCGGGATCTTTCTGAGTTTTTGAAACTTTGCGTGCACGAATCATGTCTGCATCTTTGCCGCAAAGGCCAATTGCTTTGCCGCCGGCGCGGTTAATTTCTTTGACGATCATTTTATTGATTGAACCAGCGAGAACCATTTCAACAACTTCAACAGTGTCTGCATCAGTAACTCTTAAGCCGTCAACGAAATGCGATTTAATATTTAGCTTATCCAACATTTGACCAATTTGCGGCCCACCACCGTGAACCACGATTGGGTTGATCCCAACATGTTTTAACAACACAATATTCTTGGCAAAATTTTTCAAATTATTGTCGCCGCCCATTGCTGAGCCACCGAATTTTACCACAAAAGTTTCGCCGGCAAATTTACGCATGTAAGGCAAGGCTTCGCTAAGAATTTCTACTTTGTGCGTCCACTCTGATCGGTCTTTTTCCTTTTGAAGAGACAGGTCGTTAAAAGAAGTGATTGCGCTATCTTTTTGTGTCATTGTTTTTTAGAAAATTGATGAATTAATTCGGGAACGCGATTTCCATGAAATTCTCATCTTAATCAAGAAAATGTTACGACTCTCCAAAAAAATAATTTTAATACTGATTGGAGTCGGTTTGCTTTGGAGTTTTTGCAGCGCAGCAGAAAAATCATTCTCGGTTAAAAACTTAAAAGTAGCTGAATCTTCAGAAAGTGAAAAAGAAGATTCGGAAGTGGAGTCAGAAGATCTAAAATTTCTCAGTAAAGGTGAAGAAAAAATCCTTAAAAATAATTTACAAAAGCAACTCGTCAGTAACGAAATTCTGAGTCTCTCTCAGTATTTTCTCGAAGTCCCCGTCTCCCCACCGAACATTTAGATTAGTCTTCTCAGCACCACTGTTTACTAATTTAATTTAATCTAATGAAAAATCTTTTTATCGATTTGCGACAAGATTTGTCTGCAAGTCTTGTAGTGTTCTTTGTGGCACTGCCTTTATGTCTAGGGATTGCCCTAGCTTCTGGCGCTCCACTATTTTCTGGAATTATTGCTGGAATAGTTGGTGGGATTGTTGTTGGCGCTCTAAGTGGTTCTAACTTTGGCGTCTCTGGTCCGGCGGCTGGTTTAGCCGTTTTGGTATTGGGCTATATTACCACTCTTGGAGGATCGTTTGATTCATTCTTGTTAGCAGTTGTTTTGGCCGGAGTAATTCAGCTGATTGCTGGATTTCTAGGGTTTGGAACCGTTGCTTATTATTTTCCATCCTCAGTGATAAAGGGAATGCTGAGTGGAATTGGGCTGCTAATTATCATCAAACAGATTCCACATGCGATTGGTTATGATGCTAATTTTAAAGATGATTTTGGCACTGAACAGCTAGGCGGTGCTGTGTCGCAAATGTTTAATTACATCACGCCAAATGCTGTAATTATTTCTCTGGTTTCAATGTTCATACTGATCCTTTGGGAAGAGTTCTCTGCTAAGAAACATAAAATATTAAAAGCCATTCCGGGGCCGCTTATTGCTGTCGTGATCGGAATAATTCTTAGTAGTTTTCTTTATCTCGAAGCAAATCACTTGGTGCAGATTCCTGTAGCGGCTAATCCAGGAGAGTTTTTTGGTCAATTTTCTTTTCCAAATTTTTCTCAAATTACCAATCCAGATATTTATGCGATTGCTTTAGTTTTGGCTGTGGTAGCAAGTCTTGAGACTCTTCTTTGCGCAGAAGCGACTGACAAGCTAGACCCAAAAAAACGCATTACTCCAACCAATCGCGAGTTAAAGGCGCAAGGGGTTGGCAATATTATTTCGGGATTGATTGGTGGCTTGCCGATTACTCAAGTGATAATTCGCTCTACCGCCAATATTGAGTTTGGCGCGAAGAGTAAAATGTCGACTATTCTGCATGGACTTCTTTTGCTATTGTCGGCAATCGCGATTCCTTCTCTGCTTAACAAGATTCCTCTAGCGACACTTGCCTGTGTGCTTTTGCTGGTCGGTTATAAATTAGCTAAACCGCAAATTTTTCGGAAGATTTATGCTGAAGGATACGAGCAGTTTGCGCCTTTTATGGCAACGATTGCGGGGATGTTAATTTTTGATCTACTCAAGGGTGTTGGAATTGGCATGTTGGTGGCAATAGCATTCATTCTTTACCATAATTTTCGCAATGCTTGCAGTCACGTTAAGGAAGCTGAAGGGGCGAATCACAAGCATAAAATCACGCTTTCCGAAGAGGTTTCATTTCTGAATAAAGGCAAGATTTTGCAAATTCTTAATGAGCTTCCTGACGGTTCAAAAGTTCTTATCGACGGCTCTAAATCGACATCAATTCACCATGACGTGAATGAGATAATCAAGAATTTTCAAACCAGCTCTAAAACAAGAAATATCTCGCTCGAGATCAAAGGAATTAATTTAAACCAGAAATAAAATGTACACTTTAACTAAAGAAATTCGCGACGCTTTAACTCCACAAAAAGCAGTCCAGATATTGAAAGACGGCAATGCTCGTTTTGTTAATAATCTTAAAATTAATCGTAATCTTCTCACTCAGGTTAACGAGACTTCTGGGGCACAGCATCCATTTGCTTTTATCTTGAGTTGCATTGATTCACGCACTTCCGCCGAGTTAATTTTTGACCAAGGTTTGGGCGATATTTTTAGCTGTCGCATTGCCGGAAATATCTTGAATGAAGATATTGTTGGCAGCATGGAGTTTGCCTGCAAAGTTGCCGGAGCCAAGCTAATCATGGTTCTAGGACATTCCGAGTGCGGCGCAATCAAAGGTGCTTGTGCAGGAGTTGAAATGGGAAGTTTGACCGGCCTTTTGAACAAAATAAAACCAGCAATTGAAGCGGTGAAATCCAGCAATTCTGGCGAAGATAATTTTATCGAAAAAGTTGCAGAGACGAACGTTGAACAAGTTTCGAAAGAAATTCTTGTAAGAAGCAGCATCATCCGCGACATGCTTAATAATAACGAAATCACTATTGTTAGCGGAATATACAGCGTCTCTACTGGCGAAGTAAATTTTTACTAAATTACAAAATGGAGCGGAAGGTTGAGTAGAAATATTTCCTTCCGCTCCAAGCATAAAATTTCAATTTCATGAAAAAATTTCTAACCACTCTGCGCTACGATTTTCCGGCGAGTATTGTTGTATTATTCGTTGCACTTCCTCTTTGTCTTGGCATCGCCCTTGCTTCTGGCGCGCCACTATTTTCTGGAATTATTTCTGGAATTATTGGCGGGATTGTTGTTGGAATGGCAAGCGGTTCGCGCTTTGGCGTTTCTGGTCCGGCCGCTGGTTTGGTGACGATTGTTTTAACTTATTCTCTCTCGCTTGGCTCGTTCGAAAATTTTCTTGTCGCAACTATTCTCGCCGGCGTGATTCAAGCGATAATGGGCTACATGCGACTCGGCACGATTGCCTACTATATTCCCGTTTCAGTCATTAAAGGAATGCTCGCAGGCATCGGTGTAATTATTGTAATCAAACAGATTCCGCACGCACTTGGTTACAATCCAGAAATCGTCGGAGATTTCGAAGAATTTCTTTCACAAAACAATTTGTCGAATCTCGAAAATGCTTTGGATTACCTAACTCCGGCAGTAACAATGGTGAGCTTAATCTCAATGACGATTTTGATTTTGTGGGACGGAATTTTATCGCGTCGTCATCGCTTTTTTAAAATGTTGCAAGGGCCACTAATTATCGTCGTTGCTGGCGTGGTAATGAATAAATATTTGCAACTCGATGCCCACCACATTGTGCAAATTCCTGTGGTAAAAAGTTTTTCTGAATTTTTTTCGCTCTTTATTTTTCCTGATTTTTCAGCGTTAAAAAATTCTCACGTTTACGCGGTAGCGCTGATTTTGGCGGTGACCGCAAGCATTGAAACTCTTCTTTCAGTTGAGGCTGCAGACAAGCTCGATCCAGCGCATCACGTTACCAACACTAATCGTGAATTGAAGGCGCAAGGTCTTGGAAATATTATTACCGGATTTCTCGGCGGTTTGCCGATTACGCAAGTAATTGTGCGTAGTAGTGCGAATATTTCTTTCGGCGCAAAGACAAAAAAATCAACAATTCTACACGGTTTTTTACTACTTATTGCCGTCTTGGCGATTCCGGAATTCCTCAACATGATTCCGCTAGCAAGCCTTGCCTGCATTCTTCTCGTTCTTGGTTACAAATTAGCTAAGCCGGCATTATTTAAGAAAATGTACCGCTTAGGTTGGCACGAATTTGTTCCTTTTTTTGCGACGATTTTTGGTGTCGTTTTTTTTAATTTGATCGAAGGGGTGGGTCTTGGAATCGTGATTTCCTTGCTTTGCCGCGTAAGAAAAAGCGACGAGGCTTCTTTAACCAAAGAAGAGCGCAGCTCAATCACACCAGAGGTTGCGATAAAATTATTGAAGGAAGGTAATTCGCGTTTTGTTCAGAATCTTAAAGTTAATCGCAACTTACTCAAACAAGTTAATGACACTTCTGACGCGCAAAATCCTTTCGCCTTTGTCTTGAGCTGCATTGATTCACGAACTTCTGCTGAATTAATTTTCGATCAAGGTTTGGGAGATATTTTTAGCTGTCGAATCGCCGGCAACATTATCAATGACGACATTCTAGGCAGCATGGAATTTGCCTGTGAAATCGCTGGAGCGAAATTAATAATGGTCTTGGGACATTCGGGATGCGGCGCAATTAAAGGCGCCTGCAATCACGTTGAAATGGGCAAACTGACAGGGCTGCTCAAAAAAATAAAACCAGCAATCAAAGTGGCGCAAACCATTAAAACAAGTCGTAAACAATTTTATGATTTGGATTTAGTCGAGAAAGTCGCGGCAATTAACGTCGAACGAGTTGCCAAGCAAATTACTAAAGAGAGTAAAATAATTCACGATCTACACAAGAAAGGTAAGATTGCGATTGTCAGTGGAATGTATGACGTAGGAACTGGGGTGGTGGATTTTTATTAGTAAGCTACTCGATTGGGGTAAATTTCTTAGATTTCTATTTAGGTACAAATCAAGAAATGAAATAAATCATCGCCAGCGCTCTAAGCAAAAACCGCCACAAGAAACTAACTTACTTAGGTAGCTCTAGCCTTCTGCCTTAATCAATAAAGCTAAGCGCCAAAATATCGAAGCGTCTCTAGTAAGATTTTTGAAAGATTGGGGTGATAAAAAAAGTAAGTTTTTTGCTGCTTGAGCCAGGTTGACAGGTTGAACCTCGTCAATAAGTTGCCAACTCCGCTTCTTTTTCCCTAAACAAACAATCAAAAACATGAAAGTTTACTACGATCACGATGCTGATTTGAGCATCATTCAAAATAAAAAAGTTGCCGTAATCGGTTACGGTTCACAAGCCCATGCACACGCGCAGAACCTTAGAGATTCAGGAGTGAAAGAAGTTAAAATCGCTCTTCGCGAAGGATCGACCTCAATTGCAAAAGCACAAAATGCCGGCTTCGAAGTTTTAACAAATGCAAAAGCAGCAAAGTGGGCTGATATTGTGATGATGCTTACTCCAGATGAGCTTCAAGCTGAAATTTATACACAAGATTTAAAGAAAAATTTGAAGAAAGGCGCAACTCTTGCTTTCGCTCACGGCCTCAATATTCACTTTAAACTAATCAAACCAAGAAAAGATTTAGACGTTGTGATGATCGCTCCAAAAGGACCAGGACACACGGTTCGTGGTGAATATGTAAAAGGTGGTGGAGTTCCTTGTCTAGTTGCGGTTGCGCAAGATGTATCGGGCAAAGCCTTGCAAACAGCGCTTTCATACGCTTCTGCAGTTGGAGGAGGGCGATCAGGAGTCATCGAAACTAACTTCAAAGAAGAATGCGAAACTGATTTATTTGGTGAACAAGCAGTTCTTTGTGGTGGCGTTACAGCCTTGATCCAAGCGGGTTTCGAAACTTTAACTGAAGCTGGATATGCTCCAGAAATGGCTTATTTCGAGTGTTTGCATGAAATGAAATTGATCGTCGATCTTCTTTACGAAGGTGGAATTGCAAACATGCGTTACTCGATTTCTAATACGGCGGAATATGGCGATCTAACTCGCGGCTCAAGAATCGTTACCGAAAAAACCAAAAAAGAGATGAAGAAAATTCTGACCGAAATTCAAAAAGGAAAATTCGTAAAAGAATTCATGAATGAAAATAAAACCGGCAAAAAGAATTTTGACGCCCTTCGCGCCAAAGGTCGCTCTCATCCAATCGAAGAAACCGGAGAAAAACTCCGCGCGATGATGCCGTGGATTGCGAAGAATAAATTGGTGAACAAAGCGGCAAACTAATCTTGGCCTAAGCATTAACTCTTTAGGTCGTCATCCCAAGTAGGCGGGAATTCAACAGAGATCATAAGCGCTCAGAATCTTTTTTTGAATCCCCGCCTGCTCGGGCATAACGCTTAAAGAACGAAGAATGAACAAAATGAAAATTTTAGTAATTGGCACCGGCGCAATCGGCGGGCTTTACGCAGCAAAATTATCGCAAGCGGGAGCAGAGGTTTCTGTAGTTTGTAGGTCAGATTACGAGCAAGTGAAACAGGGTGGAATGAAGATAAAAAGTCTTTGGGGTGATTTTGTTTTTAAGCCGCATCAAGTCTTGCGCGATGTCAAAGAATTTAAAGAAAAGGCAGATTTTATTTTAATCGCGACCAAGGCTTTGCCAGAAATTTCTCTTCCCGATATAATCAAGCCAGTTCTTACTTCAGAGACTTCAATCGCTATAATTCAGAACGGTATTTTTATCGAGAAAGATCTCGAGCAGGCATTTCCGAATCATCATCTTTTGAGCATCATCGCCTTTATTGCGGTAAAAAAAGAGCAACCAGCTTTGGTTGAGCATGATGATAACGGAAAGTTGATCATCGGCGAAAAGCAAAATCCCAATCCGCAAAAAACTCAGAAGCTTTTTGATCTCTGGCAAAAATCTGGAGTGCCTTGTGTTTTAAGCGACGACATTCAACTCAATCGCTGGCAAAAACTTTTGTGGAATGCCTCATTCAACCCAATATCTGTGGTGGCTGGTGAGCTCAATACCAAAGAAATTCTCGATGATCCTGAGATCAGATTTTGGATCAGAGATGCGATGCTAGAAGTTCAACTTTTAGCAAAAGCAGATGGTTATGAAATTTCTGATGATTTTATTGAAGACACAATCGATGCCACAGCCGCAAGAAAAAATCCCGCACTAACGAGCATGTTACTCGACTTCAAAGCGGGCAGAAAAATGGAGCTGGAAGCGATTCTCGGCAATGCTCTAAAATTTGCGGCAGAAAAAAATGTCGATTTACCTTTGATGCAGGATCACTATCGAAGCTTGTCTAGTTACTAATGCTCAATTGCTTTCCTCTTAGTCGCTAAGATCACCTCTATTTTTATGAAGATAACAGTTAAGGATTGTGCAGAACATGACTTCTTGACTTAGCTTCCCTTAGAAAAATACGATCCCACGCATTATTCTCTAAAAAATAATCAAATGACCAATAACCTCTCGATCCTTATTCTTGCTGCCGGCAAAGGTACTCGCATGAAATCAGATTTGCCGAAAGTTCTGCACAAAGTTGCAAATCGCGAAATGTTAAATTTGGTGATTGATGAAGCGAAGATTCTGAAGCCAAAAAATATCACGATCGTTGTTTCTGAAGAGATGAAAAATTTCGAAGAAAAAATTCTTGCTGCCCATCCAGAAGTTAAGATTTCTTTTGTTTTACAAAAAGAACGTAAAGGCACAGCGCATGCGGTTTCAACCGGCCTTACCTCCTTTGAAAAAGAAAACGATAAGCGAAGCGTGGCCAATGATTTGGGTCAAAAACTTATAATTCTTTACGGCGACACGCCTCTAACAAATCACGTCACCATAAAAAAAATGGCGGATAAGTTAGAAGATTTTTCGCTCTGTATTTTGGGTTTTGATGATGAAGAAGAAAATGCTTATGGCCGCTTGGTTGTTGATGCGAAAGGTCATCTTGAAAGAATTGTTGAGTTCAAAGACGCAACTGATGAAGAAAGAAAAATCGCTCTCTGCAACTCTGGCGTGGTCGCAGTCGATGGAAAGAAAATTAAAAGTCTTCTAGATCAGGTAAAAAATAATAATGCCTCAGGTGAATTTTACTTAACCGACATCGTTGCCATCGCAGGTGAAATGGGCTTAAAGCGTACTTTTATTAAAACCGAACTCGAAGAGGTTTTGGGCGTAAATTCACGTTTTGAACTCGCGAGAATTGGTGAGATTAAACAGAATCAAATTCGTAAAAAAATGATGGATTCTGGTGTTACTCTACTTGATCCGTCTTCAGTTTATTTTTCTTACGACACCAAAATTTCTTACGATGTTATCATTCATCCACATGTTTTTTTTGGGCCAGAAGTTGAGATTGCTAAGAATGTTGAGATCAAATCTTTCTCGCACATCGAAGGCGCCGAGATATCTTCTGGCGTGACCGTAGGACCTTTTGCAAGAATTCGTCCTGGCACAAAAATTGCCGAAAATGTGCGCATCGGAAATTTTGTCGAAATCAAAAAATCACATCTAAAAAAAGGCGCGAAAGTTAATCACTTGAGTTATATCGGCGATTCTGAAATCGGAGTTGAAGCCAATATCGGCGCTGGCACTATCACCTGCAACTATGATGGCTATAGCAAATTCAAAACTAAAATCGGCGATCGAGTTTTTGTTGGATCTAACTCTGCTTTGGTTGCGCCAGTCAAAATTGCTGATGGCTCAGTTATTGCCGCAGGAAGCGTGATTACAAAAGACGTTGAAAAAGATGCCTTAGCTGTATCTCGCGGCAAGCAAACCAATATCGCTCAAGGTGGAAAAAGATTTCACGAAACTAAATCGAGAAAAGATGAAAAATAATTTCTACTTCATCCCAAGCGCAGCAAAAAATCTTATCAGCTCTTGTCTCACAAGATTTTTTTCTGCGCTCAGGATGGCTGTTGTTATAATTTTGGTTTTTTCTTCTTCATCTCACGCTGCCCAAAAAATTAATGAAGTAAATTATTTTTCTTCACTACGAGCCAGCGAAACCAATGTTCGTGCAGGCCCTGGACAAAATTATCCAATCAAATTCATCTACAAATTAAAAGGAATCCCGGTACACGTGATCAGCGAATATGATAATTGGAATGAGATCAAAGATTACGAAGGACAGAGTGGCTGGGTAATGCAAAGTCTTCTCACCAAAAAACGCACTTTGATGATTCGCACAACCAAGAGTTTTGTAAATTTACAGAAAAAAAATAACGAAAAATCCCGCATTATTTTTCGTTTAGAAAATAATGTGATTGGCGATTATTTAAAATGTATCGAAGGCTGGTGCGCCCTAGAAGTATCAGGTAAAAAAGGCTGGGTAAGAGATGAAGAAGTTTTCGGAGTGGATTAATTTTATCGATTTATTTTAGACGGCTTTGATTCAAGCAGTAGCTAGATTGCATCAATCCTCTTACCAACAATTCCCTTATCTAAAACCGCATTCACCTTTTTTAAAATTAGATTTTCTGCTGCTTTTTCCATCTCTTCTTTGGCTTCCAAAATCATGTCACGCGAGGCTTTTTCTTTGATTAGATTTTCTAAATTTTGAATTTTTTCTGCGATCAATTTTTTATCCTCGCCCGCATATTTTTCTAAATCTTTTTGCAAGATCATGATATCGTGATTTGAATCGGTGATGGTTTGAATTAATAAGCGATTCGAGATGTCGGCTTTGGAATTTTGTAGCGAGTCGAGCAGCATTTTTTTCACTTCATCTTCGCTTAATCCGTAACTTGGTTTTACTAAAATTTCCTGTTTTTCGCCGGTAAATTTTTCTTCTGCAGAAACTGTTAAAAGCCCATCACCATCAATTTTGAAAGTGACGGCAACGCGCGCCAATCCAGCTTTCATCGCCGGTATCTTTTTTATTTCAAAATTGGCCAAGCTACGACAATCAGCAGCTAATTCGCGCTCGCCTTGCACGATGTGTAACTTCATTCCGCTTTGATTATCAGCGTAGGTTGTGAATTCTTTTGTCAGTGACATTGGAATCGTTGAGTTACGCAAAATCACCTTATCGACGATTCCGCCCATCATCTCGATTCCGAGTGAAAGTGGCACAACATCGAGTAAAAGATTTTCAGAATTTCCACTTAAGTTGTAAGCCTGCCAAGCCGCCCCAGCAGCAACGATACGATCTGGATCAATCTCATCCAAAACTTTTTCTACACCAAAGATTTCTGCCAGTTTTTTCTTGATTAGAGGAATTCTAGTTGAGCCACCAACCGTGATAACGCCTTTAATATCAGAGCTTTCAATATCGAGATCATCGAGAAGATTTTTTGTGAGTGTAAAAGTTTTTTCGAGTTTTTCGAAGATTAGTTTTTCGAAGACCGTTTGATCGATAGTTTGTTCTTCCTTGATTTTCTTAGCTTCAGCGCGACTCACGCCAAGATGTTTGGAAATCAAATCATCGAAATCATCACCGCCTAAAGCATTATCTCCGGCAACCCCAAGTACTTTAAAAATGCCTTTTTGCATTTTTAAAACTGACACGTCGAAAGTTCCTCCGCCTAAATCGTAAACGCAGTAAGTGCCTTCTGCATCATTGTCGAGACCGTAGGCGAGGGCAGCCGCTGTAGGTTCGTTGACTAGACGTAAAACTTCTAAGCCAGCCAAATTCGCTGCAAGTTTCGTCGCGTTTTTTGCGGTTTCGTCGAAGTAGGCAGGAACAGTAATAACGGCTTTTTTGATCTCAGTTTTTAGTTGTTTTTCGGCGAGTTTTTTTAAGTGCTTTAAGATCTCAGCAGAAACTTCCAAAGGAGCGAGTTTCATGCCTTCAAGTTGGGTAAAGCCTACTCCCATAAAGCGTTTGATCGAGGAGATTTTTTTATCGCCATAAGTGACGATTGAGGGGTGAATATCGCGGCCATTTTCATCAACAAAAAATCTGACTTTTTCATTCACAATAATCGCGGCAAGTGAGTTAGTGGTGCCAAGATCAATACCAATTACGATCTCGTTTTCTCTTTCATTCTCTTGGCTTGCGCCTGGTTCTGAGATTTTTATTAGTGCCATTTTTTTACCTTCAAATCCTGCAAAGTTTTTTCGAAATATTTTGCTCTGATTAAAATTTGCGCAGCCGATGCGAAGTTTTTATTTTCAAGATTTTGAGAAACTTCTTCGAGCAAAGATTTTATTTTTTGTGACAAATCTTTCGCGGAAAGATCTCCGGATTCGCGCATTTCGAAAACCTCAAGAAGTGTTGCCTGATCTACTTTCGGAGCTACTACATCATTTTCAACATCAAGACCATTTAAGCGCAAAATATGTGCCGCGCGCTTGAGTGGATTTGATAAAACCTCGTAAGCTTCATTGATAGCGATTGATTGTTCAATTTCATCAGATTTATCGCCAGATTTGTCGGGATGAAATTTTTTCTGAAATTCAAAATATTTTTTCTCGAGCGCGTCGAGATCGATAGAAAAATCTGTAGTTAATGAAAATAAATCAAAAAAGTTTTTCATGCCTTGAAGCTTTCGCCACAACCACAGCGCCCTTTTTCGTTAGGATTGACGAAGTCGAAGCCGGAATTGAGATCGTCGGTTTTGTAGATCATTTGGCTGCCGATCAAAAACATTGAAACTTTTGGATCGATAAAAACTTGTACGCCTTCGCGCATTACAACGTCATCGAATTTGGAAATGTTTTTATCTTTGATTGCATATTCGATTGTGTAAGAAAGGCCAGAGCAGCCACGGGTGCGCACGCTTACCTTAATCCCTTCACACGGCTCTTTTCGTGCAGCCAGAAGTTCGTGGATTTCTTTAAAAGCATCGTCGGTTATGGTGAGATAGTCGACGATTGCGTTGCCTGTTTCTGAAAATTTGAAAGCCATTTTTTAAGTTCTGTGCTGTTGCGATTTTTCCTGAATTCTTGACTAAGCTTGGATGAAGGGATGAGTAAGAAACTTAAACCAAACGCGTCATTCTCACGAAGACTTTGATCCAGAAGATCTAATTCGCCGCGTCCTTATGTTTTTTGTAATCCTCAATCGCCGCCTTGATCGCTTCTTCAGCAAGAACTGAGCAGTGAATTTTTACCGGAGGAAGTGACAACTCTTCGGCGATTTGGCCGTTGGTAATCTTTGCCGCCTCGTCGATTTTTTGTCCTTTGATCCATTCGGTTGCAAGTGAGCTTGAAGCAATCGCTGAGCCACATCCAAAGGTTTTGAATTTTGCATCGGTGATAACTCCATCATCAGAAACTTTGATCTGCAATTTCATTACATCTCCGCAAGCTGGCGCGCCAACTAGGCCGGTGCCAATATTTTTTTCGTCTTTAGCGAATGATCCAACGTTTTGTGGATTTTCGTAGTGGTCTAAAAGTTTTTTTGAGTAAGCCATTTTAATGTCCCTTCCATTCAATTGATTTTAAATCGATTCCGTCCTGCATCATTTCCCAGAGCGGGCTTAAGTGTCGGAGTTTGTCGACTTTACTAGCGATTAAGTTGATTGCGTAATCCACTTCTTCTTCGGTTGTGAAGCGGCCGATGCCGAAGCGAATTGATGTGTGCGCAAGTTCGTCAGAAACTCCTAAAGCGTGTAAAACGTAAGAGGGTTCAAGTGACGAAGAAGTGCAAGCAGAGCCACTAGAAACCGCTAGATCTTTGATCGCCATGATCATTGATTCGCCTTCTATTCCAGCGAAAGAGAAGTTTAGATTTCCGACGTAGCGTTGGTCTTTATCGCCGTTGAGATAGACGTGAGTAAGGTTATCGATTGCTTTGGAAAGTTTATCGCTAAGCTTTTTGATGTGATCGTGATCTTTCTGCATTTCATTTTTCGCGATTTCTGAAGCTTTACCGAGGCCAACAACAAGAGGGGTTGGAAGCGTGCCGGCTCTGATTCCGCGCTCTTGTCCGCCGCCAGAGAAAATTGGTTTTATGCGTACTCTTGGTTTACGACGAAGGTAAATCGCGCCGATGCCTTTTGGGCCGTAAATTTTATGACCAGAGATGCTCATCAAGTCGATATTCATCGTGTTAACATCAAGAGGAATCTTACCGAAGGCTTGTGCGGCGTCAGTGTGGAAAAATGCGCCTTTCTTGCGACAGAGCGCGCCAATTTCTGCAAGGGGTTGAATAACGCCAATTTCATTATTCACCGCCATGATCGAAACGAGGCAAGTTTTATCGGTGATCGCGTCTTCAAGTTGTTTGAGATCGACTAAGCCGTTTTGTTGAACTTGAAGAAAGGTAACAAAAAAGCCTTCTTGCTCTAAGTCGCGCACAGAGTTAATTACGCATTTATGCTCAGTTGCGATGGTGATTACATGATTTTTTCCAGTAGCTCCGTAGAAGTGCGCAACGCCTTTAATCGCGATGTTATTCGATTCAGTTGCGCCTGAAGTGAAGAAGATTTCTTTCGAATCTGCTCCGATCAAATCGGCTACATTTTTACGCGCGATCTCAACCATTTCTTCTGCTTTCCAGCCGAGAGAATGTGTGCGTGAATGAGGATTGCCGTAGTCATTTTTCATGCAATCAATCATCACTTCAACCACGCGTGGGTCCATGGGGGTTGTGGATTGGTAGTCGAGATAGATGGGAAGCTTAACTGTCATTTTTCTTTTTAGTTATAATTGGTATCGCGTCATCACTGCCTTCGCGGGGATGAAAACTCACTTATTTTTTTCGTAAAATTTGCTCCAAACTTCGAAGAATTTTTCGACTTCATCGCGATTATTTTCGGGCGCAAGACTAACGCGAATCGCGCTTGTAGAAAATTCTTTTGCAATGCCCATCGCCTTCAAAATTCTTGATTCGGTTGAACTTCCAGAAGAACAGGCTGGGCCAGCGCTAACGCAGATTTTATTTAAATCGAAGTTGATTAGCTGAGTTTGTGCGTCGCAGTTGCGAGTGGCGATGTAGCTAGTGTTTGGAAGGCGCGCCACGTTATCGGCGAAAATTTTTATATCAGCGCCAGCGATATTTTTGATTTTTTCTTCAAGCTCATCGCGCAATTTTTTTACGTTTTCGTAAGTGAGAATTTTTGCGCTGGCAATTTTACAAGCAGCACCAAAACCGGCTATTCCTGCGATGTTAGTGGTTCCGGCGCGTTTTGATTTTTCTTGCTTCCCGCCATAAATCAAAGGTTTGATGTCGAGACCTTTGCGTATTAAAAGTGCGCCAACTCCTTGTGGGCCGTTTAATTTATGAGAGGCGATTGAAGCGAAATCGGCGTTAATTTTTTCGAGATCGACAGGAATTTTTCCAACTGCCTGAACTAGATCGCAGTGAAATAATCCGCCTTTTTGGTGAGTGAGTTTTGAGATTTCTTCAACCGGTTGAATGGCTCCGGTCTCGTTATTCACAAGCATTGCTGAGGTTAGAAAATTTCCATCTATTGGTAGTTTTTCTTCTAAATCTGCCAGATCAATCAAGCCATTTTCAAGTGCATTGATCTCGATTATTTCTTTGTTTTGTGGGCGACATTCGTAAACGGAAGAATGCTCAATCGCCGAAAAAATAATTTTTTTAACATCAACGCCAAACATCACGGTGTTAGTGGCTTCAGTCGATGAGCCGGTAAAAATCACCTCATAATTTTCGGCGTTAAGTAATTTTTTTAATTCTTCACGCGCTTCTTCGACGAGCTTTTTTGCTTGGCGCCCGAGTTGATGATTTGATGAATTATTTAAAGGCAGTTTATAGGCCTCAAGCATTGCAGCAAGGGCTTCTGGAGCGATCTTAGTTGTGGAGTTGTTATCTAAAAAAATCATAGACTAGAGAGAGGAACTGAATCCAAATATTCGTAAATTTTATTTTCTAAACCGCGCCAAAGATGATGCGTTTTGCATTTGCTGCTAACCTTAACGCAACCTTCTTTGGTGCTACAGCGCGTCATTTTTACATGTTCGCCAATGGCCTTGATGATGTCGGCAACAGTTATTTCTTCGCGCTTCTTTCCGAGAACATAACCACCACCCGGTCCTTTAACCGAAGCAACAATTCCATCTTTCTTTAGACATGCAAAAATCTGCTCGAGATAAGAAAGCGAGATTTTTTGTTTCTCAGAAATGGTTTGCAGCGAAATCGGTTGGGAGTTTTTTTCCTCAGAAATTTCGATGACGGCCATTACGGCGTAGCGTGCTTTTGTTGTGAGGATCATGTTTAAGAAAATAATGTCCTACTTTTTTAGTCGGGTATTATTTTAACTCAAGGCTCTTGTTTTGGTTTTCTGGATTTATGCTTTCGCGGGGATATCGTCGAACACCAACGCAGAAAAATTCTTGTTGAGCTTCCTGGATCCCCGCCTGCGCGGGGATGACTAGTTAAACTCTACACTTCCAGCGTCATCCCCGCGCAGGCAGCGATCCAGGAGGGGTGAATATCATCGAACACCAAAGCGGAAAAATTTTTGTTGAGCTTGCTGGATGCCAGCTTGCAGGGTAATGACTGGTTAAACTCTGCACTTCCAGCGTCATCCCCGCGCAGGCGGGGATCCAGGAAGGGTGAATATCGTCGTGTTTTTCTCTCTTGTTTGCATCGGCGCAACTCCTGGAAAATCTTGTCTGGTAAAATTTTTCTCAGCAAAAAAATCGAAAATCTTTTTGTAATTGTCGCGTTCAGAATCGTCGAGGATGATTGATCCGCCTGGCTTTAGGGCGTCGATTGAATTAGTGGCGCTGAGAAATCTTTTGATTGAATCGACAATGATAAAGTCGAATTTTTTCCCAGAATTTTTCGCGAAGGTTTGATAGAAGTCATTTGTTAAACCATCTTCCATCAAAGAAAGTTCAACATTATCAAGACGAGCTTCTTGAAGCGCGATATTCAGCATCGCAAACCATTTTTCTCTTGTCTCAATTCCAGTCACTTGTTTTACTCTTTCGGCAAAAAATAAAGTTGAAGAACCGCAGCCGAACTCAAAAATTTTATGATTTTTATTAAGATTTTTTTTGAGAAAATCGATCGCGGGATAAGTCATCCAGGGCACTGGGTTACCGGCCTCATCCCTTATAATATCTACACTCATGAAAGAAATTTATTTGAATTATAACCCTTTGGCTAAATCTTGGCCATTCGAAGAAGCGCGCAGAATTTTTGACAAAATCGGCGGAAAAACTCCGTCAAAAGGTTACGTACTTTTCGAAACAGGCTATGGCCCGTCTGGCTTGCCGCATATCGGAACTTTTGGCGAAGTTGTTCGTACTGCTTTTGTGCGTCATGCATTTTCGCTGATTGCGCCAGAAATCCCAACAAAAATGTTTTGCGTTTCAGACGATATCGACGGACTTCGCAAAGCGCCAGATAACGTTCCGCAGCAAGAGATGGTGAAAGCTAATTTGGGCATGCCGCTTACTTCTGTTCCCGATCCTTTTGGCACGCATGAATCCTACGGACATCATATGAACGCCCGCCTGCGCGGCTTTCTTGATGGTTTTGGGTTTCAGTATGAATTCATCAGCGCAACCGAAAAATATAAATCTGGTGCGTTCGATGCAACGATGCTTCGCGTTTTAGAAAAATACGATGAGCTCATGGCGCTAATGATACCAACGCTCGGCGCTGAACGTCAGGAAACTTACTCACCTTTTATGCCGATCGATCCGGATTCTGGAATGGTCATCGATAAGGGCGTGAAAGGCGTGAATAAAGCGAAAGGAACCGTGATTTATCTGGACGGGCAGGGTGTTGAAAAAGAAGTTCCCGTCACTGGTGGAAACTGCAAGTTGCAGTGGAAGATCGACTTCGGAGCTCGCTGGTACTCGCTTGATGTTGATTACGAAATCTACGGAAAAGATCACCAACCGAATGAAAAAATTTATCGTAGCGTTTGTGAAATCTTGGGCGGTAAGCCTCCAGTCAACTTCACTTATGAAATGTTTTTATCCGACACTGGCGAAAAAATTTCTAAATCGAAAGGAAACGGTATCTCGGTGGAAGATTGGTTGAAGTATGCTCCTGCTGAGTCAATGGCGCTCTTCATGTATCAAAAACCAAAGACCGCGAAGAGACTTTATTTCGACGTGATTCCAAAAGCCGCTGACGAATATCTAACTTTTGCACAAAGTTTTTCGGCGCAAGAAGAGGTTGCCAAGCTAGATAATCCGGCCTTTCACATTCATGAAGGAAAAGTTCCGACGATTGGTTTTAACTTGAGTTACTCGCTTTTGCTAAATCTGGCTAGCGCTTGTAATCCAGAGAATGACTCGGTGCTTTGGGGTTTTATTTCGAAATATCAATCAGGTTTAACGCCAGAAAATTCGCCATTTTTGCAGAAGATGGTTGTTTGCGCGATCGCCTACTATAACGACTTCATCAAGAAAAATAAAAAATATCGTAAGGCAACAGAAGCAGAGAAATCAGCACTTCGTGAACTTGTTGAAGTTTTACAAAATGCGACTGAAGAGCAAGAGCATGACGGCGCTTTGTTACAAAATCTTGTCTTCCAAGTCGGCAAAAATCATGAATATGGTTCTGGTGCGCAAGGTGTTGCAGGCGAGTTGACGATGCGTGACTGGTTTTTAGCGCTTTATCAGATTTTGTTAGGACAAGACCAGGGCCCGCGTATGGGTTCGTTTATCGCACTTTTCGGGATTCCAAATTTTGTTAAGTTGGTTGAAGAAAAAATATCTTAAGTGGATTTGGCATATTTTCTGGATCAAAATCTTTACAGACATGACTTTGGAAGTGCAGATCTTAAAAACAGCTATCTCCTACGAAAGCTAGGATTTATAAGTGCCAGTTCTTACTCTAAGTTTATTTAGATAATCTTCTGAATTCCGCCAATCAGATTTTTAAAAGTATCAGTTTCGTAGTTATCGTGAACGCCTTGCAACACAGATGCGACGCGCTCTAAGCCCATTCCGGTATCTATGCATGGCTTTGGAAGTGGGATCATTTTCCCGTCCTTATGTTTTTCAAACTGCATGAAAACCAGATTCCAGATTTCGGTAAAACGATCGCCATCTTGATCTTTAGTGCCAGGCACACTGCCGAAGATTTTATCGCCGTGATCAAAAAATATTTCAGAGCATGGGCCGCAAGGTCCAACATCGCCCATCGACCAAAAATTATCGTCAGTTGCGATACGAATTATTTTTTCTTCCGGCAATCCGGCGATTTTTTTCCAGAGATTAATTGCTTCATCATCGGTGTGGTAAACAGTCACTAGAAGCTTCTCTTTGTTGATTTCGAACTCATGCGTTAAAAGATTCCAAGCATAAAAAATTGCCTCTTCTTTAAAATAATCTCCGAAAGAAAAGTTGCCGAGCATCTCAAAAAAAGTGTGGTGGCGTGCGGTGAATCCAACATTGTCGAGGTCGTTATGTTTACCGCCGGCACGCACGCATTTTTGTGAAGTTGCAGCACGTTTGAACTTCGGAGTTTCGACTCCGGTGAAGTAGTTTTTAAACTGATTCATTCCAGCATTCGTAAACATCAAAGTCGGATCGTTATGCGGAATCAGTGGGCTAGAAAGCACAATTTCGTGATCATTATTTGCAAAATAATCTAAAAACTTGGTGCGTATTTCGTTGGTTGTAAGCATGTTTCTTTATTTGTTTTGGAGTATTTATTTCATCCTGCTTAGACAGGCTTAACAGGAATTAGTATATGACTCGGAATTGACCCAAGTTATCTTCCGATCTCGTTTTGAAGATGGTTTTCTAAAACACTTCTGCGGTCACACAATCAAGCAGCAACTGGTTAAGTAAACCCCCTCCTTTTTTGTAGGCATTTTTGATAAATGCTTTTTGTGATTTGTATTAGAAATTTTGGCTCTGGATCCTTGCCAAAACTGGAATCCAAGAAAAATATTGTCTCCGCACGGGGCTAATCTGGCTTAGTCAAATTTTTTTGACTCTAGTCTTGTTGGTTCAACTCGTTTTTTACCACTTCAAAACAACAGATCCCCAAGTGAGTCCTCCACCTAGAGCTTCAAGGACCACGACATCTCCATCCTTAATCTTTTTTTGTGAGTTCGCGTGATCAAGAGCGAGTGGGATTGAGGCGGCCGAAGTATTAGCATGCTTTTGCACGGTGACGATAACTTTTTCTTCAGGCAATTCGAGGCGAGTGGCAACGGCGTTAAGAATGCGTAGATTTGCCTGATGTGGAACAAGAAGGTCGATGTCTTTTGTGGTTAATCCAGCCTTTGTTAGCGTGGCGATAACTGATTTTACCATCTTATCAACCGCATGCTTAAAAACTTCTTTTCCAGCCATTTCGATGAAACCAGATTTTTGGTTTGAAGATGGCCCACCCGAGGTTTTGAGGATGTCGTTGAGCGTGCCATCTGAATATAAACTGCTGGCGATGATTCCTCGATTTTCTTCTTTTGTTGCTTGTAAAATTACCGCACCTGCTCCATCGCCGAAAAGCACGCAGGTGTTGCGATCTTGCCAATCAACAATGCTGGAAAGTTTGTCGGCGCCGATGACAAGAGCATTTTTTATTTGGCCAGATTTGATGAAGTTGTCCGCGGTTGTAATGGCAAAAACGAAGCCAGAACAAACTGCTTGGATGTCGAAAGCAAAGGCAGCTTTTGCGCCGATTTTGGCTTGAACAGTTGTGGCGGTAGCGGGGAAGGTGAGGTCTGGTGTTGTTGTCGCGACGATTATCATCTCGATTTCTTCAGCTTTTAAGCCAGAATTCGCGATCGCTTTTTTTGCGGCGGCAGCGGCGAGATCGGAAGTGAATTCACCTTCAGCGGCAATGTGACGTTGCTCAATTCCAGTGCGTTCGATGATCCACTCGTTGGAAGTTTCAACGGTTTTTACGAGATCAGAATTGGTAACAATTTTTTGTGGAAGATATGAGCCAGTGGCGATTATTCTACTTTGCATGATTTTGCTGCTGCAGCTCGTGGATGATCTGCTCGTTGATTTTATTCTCGACTAAAGAGATTGCGACTTTGATCGCGTTGGAAAAAGCAAGTACGTCGGCGCTGCCGTGACTCTTAACTACAACGCCACTTAAACCAACAAGCATCGCGCCGTTGTGAAGGCGGGGATCTACTGCTTTGATTGATTTGGAAAGTGAAACACTGGCGAGTAAATAGCCAATTCTTGACCAGATCGAATTTCTAAAACCTTCTTTAACTAGGCCAGAAACCATCTTCGCCATACCTTCGATAGCTTTGAGGGCGATATTGCCAGTGAAGCCGTCTGTTACTACGACATCAACTGTTCCTGCGGCGATATCGTTGCCTTCAACGTAACCATGAAACTGATCTTTTAGAGCGCTATTTCTCAGCATTTCTGCGACGTTACGAACTTCTTCATGTCCTTTCAACTCTTCTGATCCGACATTAAGTACGCCGATGGTTGGCTTGGAAATTTTTAATACTGCGCGCGCGAAGGCAGAGCCCATTACGGCAAATTGAAACAGAACGTCGGCGCTGCATTCAACATTCGCGCCCATGTCTAGAAAGACAGTGGCTTGTTTTTTTGCGTTAGGAATGCAGGTCACGATAGCAGGGCGATCGATCGAAGGCAGCATGCGCAAAACGACTTTGGAGATTGCCATCAAGGCTCCGGTATTTCCGGCTGAGACAACAACATCAGCGCGACCATCTTTCACTGAGTCAATGGCTAAACGCATGCTGGAGTTGGTACCACGACGTAATGCGGTCGAAGGTTTTTCGTCGGAAGAAATAAAATCTTCAGTGTGAATTAAGTCGAAACGACCCTTGAGATATCTACAGTGGCCAATGATTGGCAAAATCTTTTTTGAATCTCCAAACAACAAAAAATGCGCGTCGAAGTTAGTAGAGGCGATTTTATCTGCCCCTTCGATGACTACCTGAGGAGATCTATCACCCCCCATGCAGTCTAGTGCGATTGTGATTTTTTTAGCCACGTTGAAAAATTATTCTTCTTGCGAAGGTTTTTTCTTTTTGTCAGCTACAACCTTTCTACCTTTATAGTAACCATCAACTGAGATGTGGTGTGAAAGTTTGAATTCGCCGGTAGTTTTATCGGTAGTAACATTCGGAAAATCAGCTTCGAATGTTCCGTTGCTACCTCTTCTCATGCCACTACGGGAGATCGATTTTTTCTTTTTAGGGACTGCCATTGTTACTTGAATTTCGGTTGGTAAAAAAGGGGCAGCAAGGTAGGAACGACTTCACTAAACACAATGAAAAATTTCTTAAAAATATTTTTACTCTTCGTCATGATTTCTCCCCTGGCTTCTTGCGTCTCAAGACTTGAGAAACATGGCTACATGTTTGATATGTCTGATTACCAAATGGTGCAGGATGGGGTGACCAGCAAAGAGAGAGTTTCAAAACTAATGGGCTCACCAACTCTTGTCGCAAGTTTTGACGATGACGAGGTTTGGATTTATTATGCAGAAGAGGTGAATCATTTTCTATTCTTCAAACCAAAAATCGTTGAGCGTAAAATTTTGGCGTTACGTTTTAATAAATCCGACGTTGTTAGCGAGCTACGCAATATTGGCTTGGCGAATGAATTTAGGGAAATGAATTTTGCTACTAATCATACTGAGGTTGACGATCATCAACGCGGATTATTTAAGTCATTTTTTGGCAATATCGGGCAAATTAAGCCGCAGCAGTAAGATTTTTTATCACTTTTTCTATTCCGTATTTGCGCAGAAAATAAAAAATTTTCACAAGAAAATTAATTTTCCGGTTAAGTCATTGGCGCTTCCTAAATATACAGCTACAAAAGAAGTAAAAGCTTCGATTATTAAAAACATCGAAGACAAAAAAGATTTAAAACGAGCGAAGGCTGCGGGCTGATTTATCCCGTGTAATTGTTTAATCAAAAACTCTGCCGGAAGAGAGTTTCTTTATAAACGCTGCCCAAGATTTCAGTGAAGAATCAAGGCAAGAATATTGTTAAGGACGCTCTGAAAAATCCGCTTTGTAGGATTTGGCCGCGTTGTTTACATGATTAACTCGGCTTTACCCAAAACTTTAATCAGCCATGTAAACTATTTCCTTCATAAAAATTAACAAAAGAATCTGCTGCTAATTTCTTGCATCAGGCGATCGATGAATATCCTTACACTGTTGAATGCGCTTACTCTGACAATGGCACGGAATACAAGGGAACTAGTAATCATGCCTTTGTTTCTTTTTTACATGACCACAAGAAAGGACAGAAATTCACTAGGGTAAAACGTCCTCAAACCAATGTTAAAGCGGACAGAGAGAT
>CAIQBQ010000151.1 GCA_903870105.1 uncultured Alphaproteobacteria bacterium
AACGAAATTTCTTTCGACAAAGAGCGTCACGAAAAACTTTTCCCGGCTGATCTGCGTCCTCAGGCTCACGAAATTATTCGTACTTGGGCATTTTACACTTTGGTAAAATCTACTCTGCACCAAAATTCCATTCCGTGGAAAAACCTGATGATCTCAGGCTGGTGCTTGTCTGCTGACAAAACCAAAATGAGTAAATCGAAAGGAAATGTGGTTACGCCGACAGCTCTAATTGAAGAAAAAGGTTCAGACATTGTGCGTTACTGGGCATCAACCTCGCATCTTGGCGCAGACACTGCTTACTTAGAAGATATTTTTAAAATCGGACAAAAATTAATTACCAAACTTTTCAACGCGGCAAAATTTGCTTCGATGAATTTTGAGTTGCTACAAGCTGATGCAAAAGTTACTGAAGCCTCAGATATCTGGGTTCTCAGCCGTTTAGAGCAAGTCGTAAAACGTGCGACAGAAGAGTTTAGTAAATTTGAATATGCGCGTGCGCGTGAAGCGATTGAGGAATTTTTCTGGAGAGATTTTTGTGATAATTATCTCGAAATCTGCAAGGTTCGTTCTTACGGACTATCAGCGGAAAAGCTTGCGGGCATTGAATTTAGCGACGCTCAAAAAAATGAAATTCTCGCCAAACAACAAAGTTCAATTCTGACCTTACGCATTTGCTTAAATACTCTTCTCAAACTTTTTGCACCTTTCATTCCACATATTTGCGACGAAATTTATTCGACAATTTTTTCAGAAGAATTTGAAGAAATTGGCTCGATTAATGCGCGTGGAAATTGGCCAAAAATTGATCAGAAATTTTTTGATCAGAAATTATTTGAAATGGGTGAGGCTGCTCTAGAAGTGATTTTTGAAGTGCGCAAATTCAAATCAGAAAAAAATATTTCGATGAAAACTACGGTGAAAAAACTTGTGGTTAATTCACAAAAAGATCTTTTAGAAATCTCTGAAGATTTAAAGAATGTTTGTAACGCGGAAGAATTAGAATTTGTAAAAATTGGGCAGTTAGTTGAGGTAGTTCTTTAAATCTCAGTTTCTTACTTCTTGAATCCGCGCTTCGCCTAATTTTTTATTACCAACTAAAATCACCTTAAATTTATGTACACACTTTACTACACTCCAGGTGCTTGCTCTCTAGCTATTCATGCCGTCTTAAATGAAGTTGGCGCTGAGTTTAAAATTGAGAATGTTGCAGTTCCAAACGGCCAACCAAGATCGCCGGAATTTTTGAAAATTAATCCGCGCGGTTCGGTTCCGGTTTTAAAAATTGATGATTTCGTTATGCGTGAAGGTGCGGCGATTTTGACTTATTTGCTAGAAACTCACAAAAACCCATTACTTCCAGAATCTGGATTGGAGCGTGCCGTGGCACTTGAATGGCTGTGTTTCGCTAACTCAACTTTGCACCCAGCTTACGCGCGCTGTTTTTTTCAGCATCGTGTTTTAGGTGATGAGGCAAAAGATAATCCTCTTTACAAACCAGCTATCGCTCAAATTCAAAAACATTGGGATGAGATTGAAGAGCATTTACAAACCAGAGATTACTTGTGCGATAAGAATTGCACAGTTGCGGATATTTTAATTACCGTGATCGCAAATTGGTCGGTGATGATGAAGGAAACGATTAATTTTGGCTCAAGAACAAAGGCTTTTTTTACTCGTGTAATTTCTCGCCCATCTTTCCAAAAGGCTTTAGCGGCGGAACAAGTTACTTATAAAGTTAACCTTTAATTTTTTTTAAAAATGCACAAATCGAAATTATTTTCGGCGGTAATTTTTACCGCTTTCTTTGCCAGCCAATCTGTATTAGCAGAGCCTGTGAAATACCAGCTTGAATCAAGTCATGCCTTTGTTTCTTGGACAGCGAACCATTTCGGATTTTCGGATCAAATGGGAAAATTTCCAGATGTTACTGGTGAGATAATTTTTGACGAAAAGAAAATGTCAGAATCTTCGGTTGATGCGACGATCAAAATTGATAGCTTGGTTACAGGCTCTGAGAAATTTGACGCGCATTTAAAAAGCGCAGATTTCTTCGATGTGAAAAAATTTCCGACCGCAAGATTCGTTAGCAAAAAAGTTACCGCGACTGGCAAAAATAAAGCTAAGGTTGAGGGCGATCTTACTTTACACGGCGTTACAAAGTCGGTGGTTCTAGATGTGAAAATCAATAAAAAAGGCACCAGTATTGTAACTCAAAAAGAGACCGTAGGATTTTCTGCAACTGCGCAAATCAAGCGTTCTGAGTTTGGTATTAATTACGGTGCACCTGGAGTTTCGGATGAGGTTAAGTTAGTGATTGAAGTTGAAGCGAATAAATAATTCCTGCAAAAAAGAGTTTTTTGTTTCTAAGGATTCCATCGCGCCTTAGAGAGCCTAGTCTATAAGACAGTTTTTGCGGCGTTTTAAGATAATTATTCGACGGTTTTTCAATCAAAAAACTTCTTTGCCACCAGGGTTGCCTTTTCAGATTCAACAAAATAGCCATTTAAGATTCCTTCTTCATTTATAAATCGAGCTTCGCAACTCGATTTTGAACCCTGGCGAGAGAGTATTTTATAAGGGTTTTTTAATGATTCTGAGATAATTTTTAGAAGTGCCCCTTGCTCAAAAACCTTTCTAAATCTTTCCTTCACTAGGACTAGACGCCGACGCAAATTTCTTTCTTTCCATTCTACCTGCCAAATAAGCAGCTCTTCCGGCTTCAATTGCGAGCTTCATTGCGTGCGCCATTAAAATTGGATTTCTAGCTTTGGCGATTGCGGTGTTCATTAACACGCCGTCGCAGCCCAATTCCATCGCGATTGCCGCGTCGGATGCGGTGCCAACTCCGGCGTCAACCAACACAGGAACTTTTGATTGTTCGATGATGAATTCGATGTTTAATCTATTTTGAATTCCTAAGCCAGAACCGATTGGGGCCGCTAGAGGCATGATGGCGCAGCAGCCGATTTCTTCTAATTCTCTGGCTACAATTGGATCATCTGAGGTGTAAACCATTACGTCAAAGCCGTCTTTGATTAATAATTCGGCCGCTTTGATGGTTTCGATTACTTTGGGGTAAAGAGTTTTTTCGTCGGCTAGAACCTCGAGCTTAACTAAATTCCAACCACCAGCAGCGCGCGCTAGGCGCAAGGTGCGAACGGCGTCATCAGCTGTGAAGCAACCAGCAGTGTTGGGGAGGTAGGTGTATTTTTTCGGGTCGAGAAAATCTTGCAGCATTGGTTCGCCTTTTTTCTCGATATTGACGCGACGAACGGCGACGGTAACGATTTCAGCGCCGGAGGCGGTGATGGCATCTTTTGTTTCTTGGAAATTTTTATATTTGCCGGTGCCAACAAGAAGGCGAGAATTGAAGGTGAGGTTGGCAATTTTGAAGGAATCGGTCATGTGTTTTGAGTGAGATAGAATTTTTTCTGGATCAACGACTGCACGAGGATGTTCGAAGAGTAGGGTGTAACATCATCTCTGTGCAGGCGGGGATCCAAGAAGGGAGGATCTACATTCCGAATCTAGTCGGGAAAACAGTGATCAAGAATAAAACTACTGGTGCAACGAGCATCATTCCATCCAAGCGATCTAGCACTCCGCCATGTCCAGGAATTAAGCTGCCGCTGTCTTTAACGCCGAACATTCTTTTAAATTTTGACTCAAGTAAGTCGCTGCCTTGCTCGAGTAGGGATAAAAACATACTCATCGTCACAAAAAATAAAATTCCACCATTAGCGAACATGAACGAACTTAGTAATCCGATCAACATGCTTGCGATAACACCGCCAGCAAGGCCGGACCAGGTTTTATTCGGACTTATATCTGGTGCAATCTTTGGACCACCTAAGCTTCTTCCGGCAAAAAAAGCGAAGATATCAGTCGCCCAAATTATGGCGAACATCCAGAATAAGATGTTCGAATCAATCATGCGGATTTTGATGATGGAGTAAACGGGGATTAGGATATAGAAGAGCCCGATGGTGCGCCATTTAGTTTGATTTTCTTCGCGACGAATCATGTCGAGCCATTCAATCATCATCATCATTGCAATCGCGATGCTGAAAAAAATGAAGAAATTTTCTGAGTGAAAAATGGCGTAGAGCGCAAGAGGAATCATGATCAATGAGCTGATCACGCGTTGTTTTGTATTCTCGCGCGGCTCAAGAAAATGAACGTGAGAGATCAATTTATTTAGAATGCGCAGTGGAGTTTTTTTGAATTTATCGCTTACCATATTTCCTCTCTCTTTTGTTAAAGCTTTGAATAGCGGTGAGCAGATTTTTTTTGTCAAAATCTGGCCAGTAGGTTTCGGTGAAGTAGAGTTCGCTGTAAGCAATTTGCCACAATAAAAAATTACTCACACGCAAATCTCCCGCGGTTCTAATTAGTAAATCTGGGTCGGGAATTTCTGGGTGATAAAGATTTTTGCTAATTAATTCTTCGTTAATTTCTTTAGCGGGAATTTTTTGTTCAGTAATTTTTTTAACAGCATCGACGAGTTCTTGTCTAGA
>CAIQBQ010000152.1 GCA_903870105.1 uncultured Alphaproteobacteria bacterium
ATCATCGGACCCATGTGAGGCATGTCTTCAAGCCCATTGCCGACTTTCAGTTTTTTTATTTCCAGTAAAAGTTTTTTAACAAATTCATCGTGAATTTTTTCTTCAACAAAAATGCGATTAACGCAGGTGCATGCTTGGCCGCCATTGCGATATTTGGCATGCATTAATCCGCTGATTGCTTTGTCCAAATCGGCATCGGCAAAAACGATGAAGGGCGCTGAGCCACCTAGTTCAAGCGAGACGCGTTTTAGATCTCTCGCGCATTGTTCATTGAGTAATTTTCCAACTCGAGTTGAGCCAGTGAAGCTGATTTTGCGAACTAATTCATTTCGACAAAACTCTGCGCCAATTATTTGCGCGTCGCCATTAATCACGTTGAAAACGCCATCGGGAACGCCAGCTTCTTTCGCTAAAGCCGCCAAAGCCAAAGCTGAAAATGGCGTAAGTTCCGAAGGTTTTAAAATTACTGCGCAGCCAGCGGCCATTGCCGCTGCAGCTTTGCGCGTAATCATTGCTGAAGGAAAATTCCACGGCGTGATTGCGGCAACAACGCCTATGGGCTCAAGTTGCGTAATAATTTTTTGATTTTGTTTTGGCGCCGGAATCGTGTCGCCGTAATTTCGTTTTGCTTCTTCGGCAAACCATTCCACAAAATTTGCGCCGTAAATAATTTCCCCGCGCGCTTCGGCGAGTGGCTTGCCTTGCTCTGTTGTTAAAATTTTTGCGAGCTCTTCCTGATTTTTTAAAATTAATTCGTACCAGTTTTTAAGAATTTTCGCGCGCTCTTTCCCGGCTAACTTTTTCCATTTATCGAAAGCATTTTTCGCAACGGTGATTACGTTTTTTACATCTTCGCTATCGCAACTCGGAACTTTGCCAATCAAGCTCTGATCTGCTGGATTAAAAACTGAGATTTTTTCTTTTTTATCGAGCCATTCGCCACCGATAAAATTTTTCTGCCAGAAAAGATTGCCCTTCATAAACATTGAAATTAATTGGGTTATTTTTGAGAGTCTGCTTCTTCCCGCACTTAAATTTTTAAATATGCACGGCATACTTTCCTACCTTACTCTTCGCACCGTAATTATTTTTGCATCAACTGCCTTTTCCCTGGCGACAGTGATGTTGCTTTTAAACATCATTACGATTGATGAATTATCTGTGATTTTAAGTCTTAATCCAGAGGCAACTAACGCTCTAAAGCTAGTATTCTCAAGGATTCAGGAAGTTACCGGAAATATAATGGACATCATTAGTCAACTCCTAAATAAGTTGTTTGGTTGGGCTGGAGTTGATGTCGATCTTGGCAAAATAAAAGTCGATCTTCACGAAACTGGCGCAACAAATGCCGCCCCAAACGCTGCTCCAAATCCACCTTCTAACCTTGCCCCAGGACGCATTCCGGTAAATCCAATTGAGCAGCAATAGTGGTTGCGATCGCCAATCTTTTCCGTCTCATATTTTTACTTCTAATCGCTGCGCCGATTTTTTTCTTCGATAGAAATCGCGCGATTTATTTTTTCTTCAACAGTGCGGGGCCTTCATTCATAAAGCTTGGGCAGATATTGTCGATTCGTCCAGATCTTGTTGGTAAAAAATTAGCGAGAACACTTTCCTCATTTCAAGATGCGCTAAAACCATTTTCTGCTAAGTTCGAACAAGACTTTCTGGAAGATTTTTCTGAATTCAATTTCAAGCCAGTCGCCTCTGCTTCAATCGCACAAGTTCACAAAGCAAAATTAAAAACTGGCGAAGATGTTGCGGTAAAAATACTCCGCCCTCGTATCGCACAAATTATGGCTCGCGATATTGCTACGTTGAGAATTATCGCAAAATTTTCGCCAAGAATTTTTTCTGATATTGCTGATCTGCTCACTCAAGTTTCAAAAAGTGAAATCGATTTATTGCACGAAGCAGCGAATGCCTCACGTCTTCGCGAAGATTTAAAAGACGTAAAAGGTTTTTACGTTCCAACAATTTTTTGGAAATTTTCGAGCGAGAAAATTTTAGTTCTTGAGTGGCTCGACGGCATTCCTTTTTCAAATAGCGAAGCGATTAAAAATTCTCCGCACGACAGAAAACAAATCGCCAAACATCTTGTAATTAGCTACTTCAGCCAAGTTTACATTCACGGATTTTTCCACGCCGACATGCATCCGGGCAATTTATTTTTGCTAAAAAACGGCGACATCGGTGTCGTTGATTTCGGTATTGTTGGCAAGCTCGACAAAAAAACTCGCATCGCCGTTGCTGAAATTTTAATCGGATTTTTGCACAAGGATTACAAGCGCGTAGCCCAGATTCACATTGACGTTGGTATGGTTCCTGAGAATACCGATCTTGATGATCTTGCTCTCTCTTGCCGTAAAATCGGCGAGACAATCGTTGATTCGAATGTGCGTGATATTTCTGTCGCCAAATTGCTCACACATTTAATCGTAATGACGCGCGACTATAAAATGGAAACGCGCCCAGATTTACTGTTATTGCAAAAAACTTTATTAGTTGTCGAAGGCGTAGGAGTGATGCTCGATCCTGAACTCAACATGTGGGAATTGGCGCGTCCTTGGGTTAGCGAATGGGCGAAAAAAAATATTGGTTTTGACGCAAAAATTAGAGATGCAGTTGTCGATTTATTTGATCTAGCGAGAAAGTTTTTACGATCATCTTTGTAAAAAACTTTTGCCGGTTGAGCGCGGTCGAAACCAAGAAAGTTCGGCGCAAATTTTTCTTGGTTTCGACTACGCTCAACCGGCGAAAAAATCAAACTAGCGAGCACTTTATGTTTCACATCAAATCCAAAGCTGATTACGAGCAGCAATATCAAGCCTCAGTAGCTGATCCAGAAAAATTCTGGGGTGAGATCGCGGAGAATTTTTTCTGGTTTAAAAAATGGTCGGAAGTGTCGAATTGCGATTTGGCACAAGCTCGGATTGAGTGGTTTAGAGATGGGAAGACGAATATTGCTTACAATTGCCTCGATCGTCATTTGGAGAAGTGCGCAGACAAGATTGCAATCATCTGGGAAGCGAATGATCCGGCCAAAGAAAGTCAAAAAATAACTTACCAAGAATTGCACGAGCAAACTTGCCGATTCGCGAATTTATTGATTTCGCGCGGGGTTAAGAAAGGAGATCGTGTTTGCATTTACATGCCGATGATTCCACAAGCTGTTATCGCGATGTTGGCTTGCGCTAGAATTGGCGCGGTTCATTGCGTGGTGTTTGCGGGATTTTCGGCGAAATCTTTGGCGGGAAGAATTACAGATTCTGGCGCAAAAATTTTAATTACCGCCGAGTCACTTTCGCGCGGCGATAAAAAAATTGAACTGCTCGCAATCGCGAGAGAAGCAGTTGCAGAGTGCGACTCGATTGAATCTGTAATTGTCTTTAAAAATAACTTACCCCTTCCGTCGGTTGAGCGAAGTCGAAACCTTGTAAGTTCAGCTTCGTCATTTGCACAGGAATCTTCCAATGCTTTCGACTCAATTTCGACTTCGCTAAATTCGGCGGCTCAACCGATGATTACGTGGCAAGACGAAATCTCAAAATACCAAACTCAACACGAAGCTGAAATCTGCGAAGCCGAAGACCCGCTTTTCATCCTTTACACATCGGGCTCGACAGGAAAGCCAAAAGGCATTCTACATTCGACTGGCGGCTACATGACTTACGCTGGTTATTCGTTTAAAAATGTTTTTCAGTACGAAGAAAATGACATCTTTTTTTGCAGCGCCGACATCGGTTGGGTTACTGGTCACAGCTATTTAGTTTACGGCCCGCTACTTAACGGTGCGACGATTTTGATGTTTGAGGGCGTGCCTACCTACCCAACACCAGCACGCTTTTGGGAGGTGATCGAAAAGCACAAAGTAAATATTTTTTACACCGCTCCAACCGCGATTCGTGCCTTGATGCAGAAGGGAAATTCATTCGTTGAAGGTCACGATTTGTCGTCGCTAAAAACTTTAGGCACAGTCGGCGAGCCCATTAATGAAGAGGCTTGGCAGTGGTATTACGAAAAAGTTGGAAACAAGAAATGTCCAATTGTTGACACCTGGTGGCAAACTGAAACTGGCGGAATTTTAATTTCTTCACTGGCTGGCGTAACAAAGAGTAAGCCTGCTTGTGCGGGTTTGCCGCTTCCAGGAATTGTGCCAATTTTATTCGACGACGCCGGAAAAGAAGTTAGCGAAAAAAATAAAGTCGGAAATTTGTGCTTCCGCCAACCTTGGCCGGGCATGGCTCGCGGCGTTTGGGGCGACAAAGAAAAATTTTTTAAAACTTACTACGAGCAATTTCCCGGAAATTATTTTGCTGGCGATGGGGCGTTTAAAAACGAAGATAATCTTTATAGAATCATCGGTCGCACCGACGACGTAATCAAAGTTTCTGGTCACCGTCTCGGCACTGCTGAAATCGAAAATGCGATTAATTCCCACGTAAAAGTTTCTGAATCTGCAGTAATCGGCGTCCCTCACGAAATTAAGGGTGAGAGCATTTACGCTTTTGTTATTCTCTCGTCTTTATCTTTGGTTCAAAGCAATGAGGATCTTGTTAATCAGATTAAAGAAATAATCGTAAAAGAAATCGGCGCAATCGCGCGTCCAGAAAAAATTTACTTCGTACCCGATTTGCCAAAAACTCGCTCCGGTAAAATAATGCGTCGTATTCTAAAAAAAATTATCGCAGGGGAACAAGATCTTGGAGATGTTTCAACCCTTGTAAACCCTGATGTCGTACAACAACTAAAAAAATTGAAGTAATGCAAATCACTCTTCTCAAAGCAAAAATTCACCGCGCTACTGTTACAATGGCAGACCTTAACTACGAAGGCTCGATCTCGATTGACACTGATCTGCTTGCGGCTTCCGGTATTTTAATTCACGAGAAAGTTGACGTGCTCAACATTAATAACGGCGAGCGCTTTACGACTTACACAATTCCGGCCAAATCTGGCTCGGGAGCGATTCAGGTGAACGGTGCGGCAGCACGATTGGTGCAGGTTGGAGATCCGGTAATTATTATTTCTTACGCTTCAATGAATGAAGAAGAAGCAAAAAAATTTCAGCCAAAAGTCGTTTTGGTTGACGAAAAGAATCGGGTAAAATAGCCCCATTTGGGAATTTTGAGCACAGTGCTCAAAATTAGATTTTAACCAACAGAATCAAGGGTCGAAGTAATGGAAAAGTTCAAATTTGAAGTCACAGAAGGCGAGGTCGGAATTCGTCTCGATAAATTTCTCACCAATCATTTTTCGGAAGTAAAACCGGAAGTAACGCGCAGCAAAGTTAAAATGTTGATTGAGCGAGGGGCAGTTTGTGACGACACGAAACAGCCAGTTAAAGGCTCTCGCGACACAAAATTTCTCGGGCAAATTTTTTACGTTACGCTTCCCGAAGCGCGACCTTCTCACTTACAAGCGAAGGATATTGCCTTCGAACTCGTCTACGAAGATGACGATTTATTGGTGATTAACAAGCCGGCCGGGCTCACTGTTCATCCGGGATCGGGCAATGCAGACAATACTTTAGTCAACGGACTTTTATTCACTCACGCGGGCAAACTTTCTTCGATTAATGGTGAAATGCGTCCAGGTATTGTGCATCGTTTGGACAAGGACACGAGTGGGCTGATGCTGGTTGCAAAAAATGATTTTACCCACGGAATTCTTACTGACGCACTCAAGGCACACAGGATTCAAAGAAGTTATTTAGCCTTCGTTTACGGCGTAATCGACCCAGCAAGGGGGCGAATAGACAAGAATATTATTCGTTCACGCGTGAATCGTTTGCGGATGAAAATTGTTAAAACTTTAGGGCGTGTTGCGACTACAAATTACGAGACGAAAAAAATATTTTTAGGCGGTTATTTAAGTCTAGTTGAATGCAGACTTGAAACCGGCAGAACCCACCAAATTCGCGTCCACATGGAAGCAATTAAGCACTCACTTGTTGGCGACCAACTCTACAGCTCCTGCAAAAAAATGGCGCCAAAAGAGATCGAATTAAAAGTAAAAAATCTTGTCGAAAAATTTCCACGTCAGGCTCTCCATTCTTACAAAATCGGCTTTCTTCATCCGCGCGACAAACGCGAAATGTTTTTCGTAGTTCCATTACCAAAGGATTTGCTGGAGTTGGAAAAAGGCATTTCCCAGGAATAAAAACCCTCTCGCCGGTTGAGCGAAGTCGAAACCTTCGGTGCCAAAGGATTTGCTGGAACTGAAGAAGGGTATTTCCCAGAAATAAAAACCCGCTCGCCGGTTGAGCGAAGTCGAAACCTCTAAAATCTTATCCGCAAAATTCCGACCCCATTCAACCGGCCGAGTTTATAACTTCACGCATCTCTTCATTCTCACCCATCGGAATTTTTATCTCGATTTCTTGGCAATTTTCAGGAAGAAATTCTGCCGCGATTTCTGGCCATTCAATCAGACAAATTCCACTTTTTAGC
>CAIQBQ010000153.1 GCA_903870105.1 uncultured Alphaproteobacteria bacterium
AAGAAAGCTAAGAAGACGGTTACTAATAAAGAGAGTAAGGCGAGTTCTCCTGGATCCCCGCCTGCGCGGGGATGACGTGGGGAGTGAGTGTGTGAACTTAGACTTTTTATTGTTTATGAACCCTCGAATTGTTGTGTAATTCAAGGATTAGGGGGAGGGTTTGGTGTCTTGGAAATTGTTAAAAAATTCCCGTTCAAATTGAATATCTGGAGCTTAGGTTGTTCTCAAATATTGCTTCAAATTGTCGTCCCGTACTGGAGCTCGATACTGAAGCGCCTTACTGGAGCCACGTACTCGACCCTTACTGGGAAACCGTACTGGACTCTTACTGCCGCCTTACTTTCGCCCCCTTCTGGCGCTAACATGATTTAAAGAATTACCAAAATGGAAAAAGAAATTCGCAAAGAACTATTTAACATCGAAGCAGAGCAGGCAACGCTTGGGACGATTATTCTTAACAATGAATATCTAAATCGTGTCTCAGAATTTTTGCGTGTGGAGCATTTTTATGAGCCGGCGCATCAGAAAATTTTTGCGCAGATTTTGCATCACGTCGACAAGGTCGAAATCATTGCCAACCAAGTTACGCTTAAACAATTTTTTGAATCTGATCCTGCAATTAAATCAATTGGCGGAGCGCTTTATTTAGGAACTCTTCTTTCTGCCGCTTCTTCAATTATCGACATCGCCAATTATGGTCGGGTTATTCATGATTTAGCTTTGAAGCGAGAGCTGGCAATGGTTGGCGAAGATATCGTTAATCGCGTTTACGGTAATGAAGAAAAAACTACGGCAACAGATCAGATTGAATTGGCGGAAGCTACTTTGTTCAAACTTTCTGAACACGGAAATGGGCGTAGTGATTTTCGCAGCATCTCCACTTCACTTACTGAAACCCTTAATAAAACTTTAATCGCTCGTCAACGCGACAGTCACATTAGTGGCATTTCGAGCGGTCTTGCTGATCTCGATAAAATTCTTGGCGGCATGCAGCAGTCTGATTTAATTATTCTTGCTGGTCGTCCTTCAATGGGTAAATCGAGTTTGGGAATTCAAGTTGCGCTCAATGCTTGTAAAATAATGAACAAAGACGCGGTTGAGCAAAAAGATAAAAGAGCAGTGGGATTTTTCTCGTTGGAAATGTCGGCCGATCAAGTTGCGGCACGCGTGCTTTCAACCGAGTGCAGCATTAATGCGACGAAATTTAGAAATGGTCAAATCAACGAACATGAGTGGGAAGTGATTGCAACGCGCTCAGCAGAAATTTCCAAATTACCATTTTTTATCGACGACACGCCGGCTCTTTCAATCGCCGCAATTCGCACGAGAGCACGCAGAATGGTGCGTAAACATAATCTCGCTTTATTGGTGATTGATTACTTGCAACTTGTGCGCGGCGTTTCAACTCGTGCAAGCGAAAATCGTGTGCAGGAAGTTTCTGAAATTACGCAAGGCATGAAAGCGCTTGCGAAAGAATTTAACATTCCGGTGATTGCTCTTTCACAACTTTCGCGTGCGGTTGAGCAACGTGAAGATAAGCGCCCGCAACTTTCAGATTTACGTGAATCAGGGGCGATCGAGCAAGATTCTGACGTTGTCGCTTTCATCTATCGCGATGGTTATTATCTAGAGCGCAAACGTCCGCCGGAAAGTGAAGTAGAAAAATTCAATGAATGGAAAACGCGCATGCAAGAAGTTGCGCATCGGACCGAAGTAATTATTGCAAAACAGCGTAATGGCCCAGTGGGGACGATTGATTTATTTTTCGATGCTGAGTTTACGCGATTTGGAAATATTGATGTTTATCACCGATAGTCTTTTTTTCTCGGTAGAGCGAAGTCGAGATCTTTAGAATTTGGTGCAAACCTAACTAGGCCTCGACTTTGCTCTAACGACGAAGATTTAAATTTAATCTGTGCTACCTAGTAGCATTGGTTTGAAGAAGGCGCGGGTAAGCCAGAATCCAAAAGAGCGCGGATTATTTGCTGAACTCTTGCCTGAATCGCGCCTAAAAACACCCCTAAATTCTAGCGAGAAAAAATGCAGAGTTTAATGAGTTCGCAACAAACTTTATTTGTCTTAAATATTCCTAGAGCAAAAACCTTTAAGATTTTTTTAGGTGCTGTTTTTAATGGCGCGGATGCGCTTTGCGATATTCTTTCGGTAGTTGAAATGCACCTTGCCAGATGCCGATTTTTTGCTTTTTTGCCGTCACTTCAAGCTCGTCCATTTTCTCATCTGATTCGGTAAAATTGTAAATTATCGCCATTCCATTTTTTACTAATTCTTCATTAATTGAAACTCCGTCGATCGAGCATTTTCCGAGATAGCGATCATATTTATCTTTTTCTGCATAAACACATTCGACAATTTTCCCGCCCGCTAATTTCCGTGTAAAGTCAGCGCTGGCGCGACCACAAGCATATTCATCATTTTTTGCATCAAAACAATTCTGTGAATATTCCGGCGCATCAATTCCAAAAAGCCGCACCTCATTTCCTCCGACTTTCAACGAATCGCCATCAATCACCGAAGTTTTTCCAGAGAATTTTTTGTCAAAAACAAGATGTGATTTTACTCGAAAAATCTCGCTTTGCGAATTTGCCGAATTCACGGTGACAAAAATCGTCGCGCAAAAAGCAGTTAAAAAAATTGCGGTAGTAATGTTTTTTAGGTGTTCCACTCAAGTATAATTATTTTGGTTTCTTGTGCGTGACTGATGATTAACTCTTTCTATTCATTGCCCTTGCGGGCGCTAATGTTTTGCAGTTCAATTTTTGAGCCATCTCGATAGGGTTTTATTAGGGGATCTTTTTAATAATGTGGATGGGTTAATTCAACGCCTCGATCCAAAGAAACTTTTTTGATAAGTTCTTTTTTACAGTCTCGACATAAATGCCAAAAACTGTTGAAATAAAACAAATTCTAGAAGTGTTTTTAGGGTAAATTTAACTTTAAAAAAGTTATAAATTACTATCTTGCTCTCGTGACATCTTCCTGTAGTTGAGATGCAACACTAATTTCAATTATTGTTGGTGGCAGCAGTGAATTAGCAGTTAACTGATTCTCAGATACAGAGGCCGCCGCCCCTGAGCCAGCAGCTGAAGAATTCATTCCCCTTTCTTGTATTTCTCTTTCAAGCATAACTCTGGTTAGGGTTGCGATTTTTTCTGAGATAGTAGCGTAGTTTTGATCCTTCAAAGTTTCTTGATCCTCAGCAAACTTTTTCCCAAGAGCCTCTCTATCTGGACCTTGTGGTGTATCTTTAATAACAGATTCAAATGCCTCTAATCTTGCTGCTCTATCTTGTTCGTAGGGATCGTTAATCTCTTTCAGCTGTTCTGGAAAGTTAATTTCTCCCCAAGTTTTGCAGTGAACGCTTTCGAGTAAGAACTCGGCCAATTCTTCAGGTGTTTTTTGCAAGAGCGGTTCTATTTGAACGTGGAATTCCTGAACTATTTCTGGTGTTAACCAATCACTAACCGTTAGCTCGTAAGCAATTCTGCCAGGAACTGCAAGCCAGGGTTTTGTAATAACGCCTTCTGACAGAAGTTTTTGATGCACTTCTCTGAGTAAAGCGTTTCCTGCTTCGACCTCAACTGCAGAACGAGCAAAGTTTTTCCCAACAAAATCTTTGACCTGATCATTCACCAAAAGATGTTTCGCCGACTCCAATTTCTCTAACATTGTTGGCGCTGTTGCGATTGAAGCTGAGGCAGATATTTCTGACCAGCCTGCAACTGGTTGATTGACGCAGCCGTCGAGATAATGACTTGCAATTTCTTCTGCCCATTTGAGATGGCTGGGGTTTTCTTCTAAAACACCTAATGTGGGATTGACGGATTGAAGAATTTCTTCAATCTCTCCGCGTTGTCCGATACCTTCGGTTAGAAAGCGATGTAACAAAACTCTTATATTTGGAGCTGGGTTAGTCGCTTCAATAGCGTTTTCTTCTTTGTATGTTGTAGCGATTTGGGCTAAGCGTGTTTTTGCTAGACCTGCTTGGACGTCGAAGCTGAAGTGATCTGGGTATCGAACGTCGCAACCATCAGCTTCCAGATCGGAGAGCCATTTTAGAAGCTCTGGGGAAGGAGATAGTCGCGAGTTGTCGCTAAGATCTAAAACTTTCAAATTACTAAGACCCAACATCTCCACAGGAATTGTTTCTAGTTCATTGATGTCAAGGTGCAATCTGATCAAAGCGCCAAGTTCTTCCATCTCCGCAGGAAGTGTTTTTAGTTCGTTTTCGCCAAGAAATAAATATTTCAAATTAACAAGACCGCCAATTTCCGGAGGAAGTATTTTTAGTCCGTTGCCGCCAAAATATAAAGTTTCTAAAGAAGTAAGTTTCAAAATCTCCGAAGGAAATAGCTCAAACTGATTTTCGCTAAGATCTAAGATTGTTAAAGATTCAAGATCTCCAACCTCTTTCGGAAGAGATGATAATCCAAGACTGTCAAATGAAAGTTCGGTAGATTCATCTTTTACAAACTCGATCATTCTTTCTTTCGCTCTTTCTCGTTTTTCTCTCTCCTCCTCATTGAACGCTAATTCAACCCAAGCATTAAGTCCTTCTAAAAATTCTTCATCAATCTCATGAGAAGTCGCAAGGTCTTCGTGGTTAGTGCTACCAGCAGTCTCAGAAAATTCATCAGATGACTCTTCATCGTTAAGTTCTCCTAAAATCTCACCAAAAATCGCAAAGTCTTCGTGGTTACTGCTACCAGCAGTCTCAGAAAATTCATTAGACGCCTCTTCATCGTTAAGTTCTCCTAAGTTTCTTTTCATATTTTCATCATTTTTGTCACAGTTTAGTTCCCGCCTAAAAAGCATTTTTCGAATAGAACCTGACTAGACAAATCGATCAGTCAATAAATTACGCGGAATTAAGGCATCTTTAGCAAGACTACAGAATTCTGGGCTCTCACAAATAAAAACTTAAGGACGCCAAAAAAATGAAGAAAATATTTCAGACGCAAAAACCACTTTTGTGCAAATAAAACTGCAAAATGGCCCAATAAGTTTGAAGAGTTACTCGATCTATATTTGCTAGAGAAAAGCAAGAGTCGCTACTGAAGTTTAAACATCGAAAGCCAAATTTATAAAAATGAATCAAGGATTGACTTTCTAGAAATTTCGAAATCAAGAATATTTCTAAAAATGGGATTTATTTTATATTTTAGAGATTACCCAATTCATAATTTCGTTGATTGTTTTTTTAACAAAATTTGTAGTAGATTTAGTGATCTATCTTTATAGGTTTATTCGCATGCGATTCATCTCATTTAACCAGACATAGTTTGGCTGAATTAAGGTTTTTAATCTCGCTTGGGTTTTCTTGAACTTCAATTTTCAAAAAATGTCAAAAAAAGCTTTTTCTCTAATAGAGCTCTCAATTGTCGTCCTTATAATAGGAATCTTAGTTGCTGGGATCACTCAGGGTAGCAAATTAATTCAAAAATTTAGAATTAAGACCGCTCAAAACTTAACCCAAAGCTCACCGGTTAGCGGAATAAAAAATCTAGTCTCATGGTATGAAACAACATCTGAAGCAAGTTTTGATTCAACGATAGACGCTGTTTCAAATAATAAAGTATCTAATTGGTATGACATATCTTTACAGGTTGAAAGAAGAAATAATGCCACTCAAACCACTGAAGCCAATCGTCCAATTTACACAGAAAATGATATTAATGGTTTACCAACCTTAAAATTTACCGAGTCACAATCTCAAAGTCTGAAATTACCAGATGGAACAGTTCCATATAATAATTCACCCTACACAATTTTTATTGTCGCAAAAGCTGATAAAACATGTACTTACACTTCGGGTGATTGTGGTTTACTTACTGGCGGAACTCTTTCTACAAACCAAGCAAACGCTTTTCGCTATAATCTTGCAAACGCTGGACAAGATAAAGCTGGTTTTCACAACCCGTGGTGGGGTGCAGATGCAACCACGGTATCAAGCACATTACCCGTAACTTCACCTCATATTGTTGTATTTTATTACAATCAAAAGGCCAGACGGATTATTTTTAATGGCTCAGAACAAGCAATGAATGCTGGAGCGACTTCATTTATTAACAACCAAGCAACCGCTGTAGATAATTATATTGGACGCGTTGCAAGTAATGAATATCTTACTGGATCAATAGCAGAAATAATAATCTTCGATCGCGCCCTTATGGCAGAAGAAATAGATTCAATTGAATCTTATCTAAGTAAAAAATGGGGAATAAAAAATTCTTAGAAATAATTAATTAGAATAATTTATGAGTGGGCTAGAAATTTCTAGCTAGGGGGTGCTTTTAAATTAACCCCCAACTTCACTCTAAATCCCAATCTT
>CAIQBQ010000154.1 GCA_903870105.1 uncultured Alphaproteobacteria bacterium
CGGGTTAAGAGTAAAGGCTTGAGAAGAATCAGTCTGAACTTGTTTGCTGGTAGCGTAGTTTTTCTCGAGGAGGATGTTAAATCCTAGGTCAATTTCACCTTCTTTTGTTGTTGTGTAGGTGAAGAGTTTGCCGCGGGTTACCTTCAATTTCTTCAGAATTTTTTCTGGCCGCGCGCGCGGTTTTGATTGTGTAATTGCGCGCTGTAAATCCTTCGCACCTAGCTTTTCAGTCAAAGCCAGGTCTTCTAGTAGTTTCCTTTTTTCACCGTCTTTCACGGTGACCAGGTTTCGGTAGTGACTCCAATTCAAATTATTTTTGGGCAGAGTAGGGTAGGTTTTGTAAAAGCTGCGCATTTGGTAGAGGGTTCGCTCTGCAATCGAGACATCTTTTGCTAAATCACAAAAAAGTTTTTTGCCGTAATTGCTGTTGTTGTTTTTCAACAAATGTTCGTCGAGAATTTTTCCAATCTGCCAGCACATTTCAACTTTCTCACGATTTAGATTTTGAATAATCTCTTGCTCAGTTTTTAAAATTATTTTTTGAATTTGAGTGAGAAGTTTTTTGTAATTATTTAGAGCGATTTTCATTTCATGAAATGTTGATTTAACTGGACAAAACCTAATTTTGAGCACAGTGCTCAAAATTCAATTTAACTCTCAAATCTAATGAAAAAATCGCAACTTCTTTTAGGTAAAGAAATTCCCTACAAGTTTGACAAGCCCGAGCAAAAAATTTTGCAAGCCGTACCAAATCCTCACACCGACGTTGATTACGTTGCGAGTTTTACTTGTCCGGAATTCACTTCAATTTGTCCGATTACTAGTCAGCCAGATTACGCCGAGCTTGTGATTGATTACGTTCCGGGGAAGTCGATTCTCGAAAGCAAATCGCTAAAACTTTACCTAGTTTCTTACCGTAACCACGGCGCTTTTCACGAGGATTGCACGATTCAAATCGCCAAAGACATTGTAAAAACAATTAAGCCAAAATGGCTGCGGATTGCTGGATATTGGGCGCCGCGCGGTGGGATTCCAATTGATGTTTTTTTCCAGACTGGAGAGTTGCCAAGCGGCGTTTTTATTGAGTAGTTAATTTCTTTTGTCATCCCCAATAAAGAGGGGATGACGCGTTAGCTTTTGCGGTAAAACTACGCGACTTTAATTCCCCACTTCTTTCCTAAATATTTTTCGATCTGAGCTCTTTTCGCTGCGGGGATAAGTTTGCCGTAAATAATGATTTCTCCAATCTTGCCACTGAATGCGCCGTACATTCCTGAGCAAAATTGGACCGGGGGAAATACAGAAAGTTTTAGACTAGCTAAGCCGACTTGGGCCAAGGTGCCGTTAATAAAGATTGTCGGTGTTTTATTCTTGTAATTTAGGGTGATTATTACCGGCCCTGACAATCCATTAGAGCCGCTGTAAACGGCTAAAGGTGCCATGTAATTAGAGCTATGTTCGTAAACAGAAACGCCGTTAGTTCCAACAGAAATACCAGCCCCAACAATTTCTGCACTACCGTAAGTATTAAATCCATGCGCAGCCCCAAGAATATATTTCTGTCCTACTGTTCCGCTGGTTACATTTGCGCCGTTTGTTTGAGCGTCAATTTCGTGAATGACAGCATCGGGGTAGGCAACTACAAAAATTGTAAAATTATTTATATTACTAGGCGCACCAGTTGGGTAATAATTAGTATCGGCAGTAACAGAAATCAGATCGTCAACTCCATCACATTTTAAAGTGGGTAAGCCGTTAATTCCATTGGTGACATAAAGTGGTCTGGCCGTACCAGATGAAGTTGCATTACTTTTATTTACTTGTTGCGGATTGTTGTCGTTCCAAGTTGAAACCGGGCTTTGGTTGTCGAGGCTAGAGGGAAAAGCTGTTTCAGAAGTTGCGTCTAGCCAAAGAATTAAATCTGAAACTCCGTTAGCCGGAGAGCTTTGAGTCATCGATCTTGCTGCTGCCAATTTCATTTTAGCGTAGAGGCCCGTTCCCTGCATTCCACCAGAGATCAAAATGCCAACAATAAGAATAACGATTGAAAGCTCAACGAAGGTAAAGGCACGTTTTAGACCCATGTTTTAAGAAATATTTTTGATGCGAAGAAGGTCGATTTCACTTAGTAAAAATTTCCCCGGAAGTAGAATTTTTTTGCCATCAGTGACAAATGAAACCTCGGTAGTATTTTTTTCAGATTCAGGTGCGATGCGTTGTGATAGCAAGGATTTTAGCATTAAAATTTGTTCGCGTCTCGTAATTAGAATTTCTATTTCGGCGGGAATTTTTTTTGGCTGTGGAATAGGTTGAGATGTTTTTGCCTCGTAAGTTTTTGCCCCAGGAGTTTTTGCCCCAGGAGTTTTTGCCTCGGGAGCTTTAGACTTGTAGCCCGAAGAAGAATTTCCTCTAAAATTACGCACTGCTTGCTGCTTAATATCTTCAAACTCTTCTTTCGCCGCTTCGGTATTTCTTAAAAAATCTTCTAATTTTTTTACGCCCTGAATCAAAATTCTAATTCCGCCATCATCTCTGCGGATCAAGCAATCAAGGGCGATTACGCTGCCGTCAACTAAGATGTCTCGTGAATTTGTGATTAGTTCTTCATCAAAAACCATTGTTTCGAAAATGCCGAAAGGGTCGGAAATATTAATGTAAGCAAAACGTCCGCGTGCGCTAGAACGGTGCTTACTATTGGCGATTACGCCGACCATTTTAACAAGAGCTCCGTCTTTTAATTCGTCGCGTTCGAGCTTGTCAGAGAAGATTACGCCGCGCTTGCGCAAGTCGGGAATTGCTACGTCGATAGGATGTTCATTGAGAAAAAAACCGAAGGCTTCGAATTCTTTTTGTAAGCGCTCAGCTCGATTCCAATCCTCTGTTTGCTTGAGTTTTGGCTTAATATTTGCCTCCGCCATTCCACCAAAAAGACTCATTTGATTTGAAGAAGATTCTTCATTTTGTTGCGCGGAATAAGCAGCGAGAGTTTCAAATGATTCAGCGATTTGGCGGCGATTATTTCCTACTCTATCAAAAGCACCGGCCTTGGCTAAAGCCTCGACGGATTTTTTATTTACAAGGCGCGGGCTGATGCGTTTGGCAAAGTCGTAAACATCTTTGAAGTCGCCATTTTCTTTACGCTCGGAGGCGACCACTTCCATTGTGCCAAAGCCCACGGCTTTAATTGCGCCTAGTCCAAAACGAATCGCGAGATCACTCATACCAAAAAGATTAAGACTAAAATTCCAACGACGATTCGGTAAAATCCGAAGGGCACAAAATTATTTTTGCTGACAAAATTTATGAACCATTTCACCACGAAAAGCGCCGAAAGAAATGAGGCGAGAAGGCCAATGAAAATGATTTCGAGATCTGTGCTGGTAAGGTCGATCGAGCTTTTGTAAAGGTCGTAAATGCTAGCAGCGGTGATTGTTGGAATTGCTAAGAAGAAAGAAAATTCTGCGGCGATTTTACGATTTAAGCCGAGAAGTAATCCGCCAATGATTGTAGCGCCAGACCTTGAAACTCCTGGAATCATCGCCAAGCACTGAAATAGCCCAACGTAAAAAGCGGTGAGGGGAGTGATGTTGTTTAGCTCTTCGACAGTTGAGCTTCTCGGCCTGCGCTCAACCAAAATCATTACGATTCCGCCAAAAATTAGGGCGAGGGCAATGGTTAAATTGTTAAAAAGAAATGCCTTAATTAATCCATGAAAAGCCAAGCCAATCAAAGCTGCGGGAAGAAAGGCTAAAGCTAAATTTAAAATGAATTTCTGTTGTGATTTTTCTTTGAAGTGAATCAGGAGATCAAAAATTTTACCGCGGTAAATAACGCAAATCGCCAAAATCGCGCCGAGCTGAATAACGATTTCAAAGAGATTATTTTTGATCGTAGTGAAATCGACTAGTTGCGAAGTGAGTAGTAAGTGAGCAGTAGAAGAAACTGGAATGAACTCTGTTAAGCCTTCGACAATTCCAAGAAGAGCGGCTTTAAAAAAATCAACTAACATCATTTGCTAATAAAGCTGTGGTACCTCCGGCCCGACTCGAACGGGCACATCCTAGGGACAATAGATTTTGAGTCTATCGCGTCTACCATTCCGCCACGGAGGCCCAAGAGAATTGCTAAGGAATTGCTAAGAAAATGGTCAGAGGTTGTTTAAGAGAGCCTTACCACTCAAAACCTCTGACCAGTCAAAAAGTAAATTCCAAAAGTAAAAAACCTAAAAAGTAAAAATTTTTGGAAGAGGCGACTTTAGCAATCCGTTGATTTAAAAGTCAAACCACCAACCTTGATTGATGGAGAGATCTTGATTTTGCTTTGTTAGTTACGGATCTTTCGTCATTTATCCTTGGATAAGACAGAATCAGGGAAGTTTGAAAATTACTCCGAGCTTGCCATTCAAGATTTTCACCTACTTTATAAAGAAAATTAAATCGAACTTCCGACTCTAATAATGCAAAAAAATCTAATCGAAAATCTTAGCAAAATAATCAGTAGGCTTCCTGGAATGGGTCCGCGAATCGCTAAAAGAATTGTGCTTCATTTGGCAACTAATAAAGAAAAAATTCTTCAACCTCTGCTCGAAAATCTTCGCGCCTTAAATGAAAAAATTCACGAATGTGAAATTTGTGGAAATATTGATGAGGGAAATATTTGTGCGATTTGTTTGAGTCAAAATCGCGATGAAACTTTACTTTGTATCGTAGAGGAAATTGCAGATCTTTGGGCAGTTGAGCGCGCACAAAATTACCGCGGAAAATATCACGTTCTTGGCGGAAATCTTTCGGCAATTTCGGGCAAGACAATACAGGATTTAAATTTGGAGTCTCTTTATTTGCGCCTAGAAAAAGGCGGGGTCGCAGAGGTGATTATTGCCACTAGTGCAACGATTGACGGACAAACTACCGCACATTTTCTTTCTGAGAATTTAAAAGATTTTAAAATCAAAATTACCCGCCTAGCTTACGGAATTCCTGTTGGCAGTGAGCTTGATTACTTAGACGAAGGCACAATTGCCATTGCCTTCAAAACACGTTTGGAGTTTTAAAAATGGATTTCTTTACCCGTCACTTACGCGAATCTAGCGAAAATTATTTCGAGCACTTTCTTTTTACCTTCACCACTGCGCTTTGGCTGGTTGGAACTGGTTTAGTTTTGCTTTGCCATGCGATTTTCCCTTTCATTTTTGTTTCCATTGCCAGCGGTAATGTGAAAAAAATTAATCAAGTAATGCAAAAGCGAATGGAGTTTTTGAACGAACGTTGCGGTAAATAATTATGCATTCTTTCATTTCCGCCCTAATCACTTTTCTTACCAATTTTATCAATGAAGTTGGCTATTTCGGCATTTTCGTCGGCATGTTTTTAGAGAGCACTCTAGTGCCTCTGCCAAGTGAGCTTGTAATGATTCCGGCTGGTCTCGCTGTTTCTTCTGGGGACATGAATATTTATATCGCTCTGTTTGTGGGAGTTTTGGGAAATGTTGCTGGTGCAGTTTTTAGTTATTATTTGGCAGCATCGATTGGTCGCACGATTTTATTTCGTATCGGAAAATATTTTTTCGTGAAGGCTGAAACGATCATTAAAATTGAAAAGTTTTTTGAGAATCACGGCCCGATCTCAATTTTTATCGGCCGTTTATTGCCAGGCTTTCGTCACTTTATCTCGCTTCCCGCCGGAGTTGCTAGAATGGACATGAAATTGTTTTTTATTTACACAACTCTTGGTTCAACAATTTGGAATTCGATCCTAATTGCTCTCGGATTTTTCATTGGCAACAATCACAAATTAATCGCAGAAAATCTTTACGTAATCGCTCTCGGATTACTTGGTTTTTGCATCGCGATTCTTCTTGTTTACATATTTTTAAAACCAACTCGGAAGTAAGCATATCCGGTGATAACGGTCAAAGCAGCGGCAAGAATAAATAAAACTTTTGCCGCAGTAACGACGGCGCTGACAAGAAGAAATTTTACATCCATTTCGATGAAGCCATTCAGCCAGTAGTAGAACATGTAAGTAGAGCCGCGTTCGCCAAGCATTAATCCGCCAATTGCGAACATTTGCACCATCGTTTTGTATTTTGCCAACTTGCTTACGGGCACGCTGACGCGTATTTCGGCGAGAAATTCGCGTAACCCAGAAACCAAAACTTCACGGCAAATAATAATTAATCCAGGATAGAGGATCCAATTATTGGTCGGGTTAAAACGAACGAGCATTACAATTGCTACAATTACCAAAAGCTTGTCAGCGATTGGGTCTAAACATTTTCCAAAATTCGATTGCGCTTTCATCGAGCGAGCGAAGTAACCATCGAAATAATCAGTGATTGCTGCGACTCCAAACAAAGCTGCCGATATAATATTTGAGAGCATTCCAGGGATGTAGAATGAACAAATTAGCAGAGGAATAATTGCGAGACGTAAGGCGGTAAGAAAATTAGGAAGCTGTTTAAATCTCATGCTGATTATCCATTTTTTGTTTTTGAAATTACTTCGATTTTCATTTTGGCTTCAGCCAATTTTTCTTCGCAAAATTCTTTGAGTAAGGTTCCTTCTTCGTGAAGAGAGATCATGGAATCGAGATTAATTTTTTGTGATGACAAGGTTTCAACAATCTCTTCAAGGCGCGTCATTGCGGTCTCAAAACTCATTTTAGCGATTTGTTTTTTTAGTTTTTCTGACATTTTATTTAAGTTTTATCTTTTTTGCCCACACCATTTCCAGCATCATTCCTGCAAAAAGGGGGATCCAGTACAACGCGCTTTTAAGTAAGTTGTAACTCTTCTCTTATTCACGCTTTCTTGACGATAACGCGACAAGATCAAGTTAATTTCACTCCTCAAATTCCAGCACAACTTCTTTCCAGATGTCATATTTGTCGAGGGGAAGGTTGCGCAGGGGGCTGCAAATATCTAATGCGCGCTGAACATTGGAAATCGTGTTTCGATAATCAGATTCGTCTGGATCGTCATAGCGCAATTTATTAATCAGGTCGTCAAAATTTATACTGATTTTTCCCTCGCGACTAATTTGAACTTTTGCTACAACTTTCGCTTTGCTTTCGAGCTTTGATTCGCTTTGCGCCATGCGATAACAGAACTTTAACTGAGACTGAATGTTAAATTTCTCGCGACCGGAGAGATCAAGATTTTCTAAGCTATTAGCCATGTCTACCATTTCAGAATCTTTTGGATTTTCCCGCTTTTTTTCTTCCGATTCTTTTGTGGATTCTTTTTTAGCTCCAGAGTCTTCCTCTTTTTTTGTCACATCATTTTCTTCCTTATCTTCATTTCGATTTTGAACTTCGTCTTCCTTTAATTTCGCAGCGTCTTCCTGTTTTATTTCTTCTTTTTCTTCCGGCTTAAATTCTTTAATTTTTTCTTCAATAATCGGTTTTTTTAAAGCCTTTGCAACTTTCGCACGAGCTAATTTTTTTGGTGATTTTTTGACCTTATTTTTTTCAGTAATTTTTGTCGATTCAGCTTCTTTTGTCGCCTCTACTTTTTTTGTGCCCTCATCTTTTTGAGATGATTCTTGGGCAGCGCTAGCGGATTGATTGCTATTCAACTTCTCTTCACCGTTAAGAGTCACAAGGCTCACGGCGATTTCAGTAGTTTTGTTTTCTTCGGGTTTACGAAGATTAAAATTTAGATAGATGACTAAGACCAGCAGGAAATGTATGAATAGCGAGTAAAGTAGATTCTTAATCATTGGGCTAATTCGGTAACCAGAACAACTTGGTTGAACCCCGCTACACTGATGATTCGCACCACTTCCATTACGCGACCGTAATCAAGATTTTTGTCGGCACGTACGAGAATTTTGTTACTCAAATTTTTGCCACTTATCTCGATTAATTGCGCTCCCAGCACAGATAATTTTATTGAATCTTCTTGCAGAAAAATTGTTCCATCAGCTTTTACCGAAACCGTAATTGGTTGAATTTTTTCATTATTTGGATCGGCCGATCCTTTGGGTAAGTCGATACTTACCGAACTTGTCATCATTGGTGCGGCGACCATGAAGATAATTAGCAAAACCAATAAAACATCGACGAATGGCGTGACATTAATCTCGGAAATAATTCGGCGTTTTTTGGCAGATTTTTGATTTAGCGAGAAAGACATTTGTCACTATTCGACGGTTATTTCTTACGACTGATTACAAAACTTTTATTTGGAATCGCGCTTTTGAAATCAATGTTAGAGAGAGTAACCGTAACGATTTGCTCGAGATCATTTTTAACTTTCATTTTAATGAAGCGCAGCGGATTTAAGTCAAAAATGAGCGTGAATTCTCCGGCATCTTTACGATTTTTTTTGACCAAAGAAATGCTTATTTGATTAGGTTCTTTTTCAACTTTAGTTACTTCGATGTCTTTCGCCGCAAAGGAAATATTTGGTCGAGTTAAAAAAGATGCGGGAGTTGTGTTGGTGCTAAGATGCGAGATTTCATCGAGCTCAACATCAAAATAAGAAAGAACTGCGCCATTAACTACGATTACGATTTTTGGCTCAGCTAAATATTCTACGCGCATTTTTCCGGCAGTTTCAGAATTGCGCGCGAGGTAAAATTTTCCTGCAACCGCTCCACTTTCAGATTGCTGGGTGAAATCGGCCGAGATGTTTTTGATGTTATTAAGGTAAGATTCGATCTGTGTTAAATCTTCTGTGGCGTAACAAGGAGAAAGGCTTAGCGCTAAGCACCAAGCGCTAAGCACTAACTTTTTAAACATTCTTCTTGTGGTAAAGTTTTTCATTCAGCCCGCCTTCGCTCTTGTCGATGATAAGCGTAATTGCGCTGTCGCCGGTAATGTTGATGGTTGTGCGCACCATGTCTAAAACTCGATCGACACCAAGAATTATACCAATTCCTTCGAGTGGTAAACCGACTGAACTTAAAACCATTCCCATGAAAATTATTGAGCCACTAGGAATTCCGGCGGCACCGATTGAGCCAAGAGTGCAGGTTAGAACTAACATGATGTAGTTCTGAGTAGTGAGATCAATACCGTAGGCTTGAGCAAAGAACAGAGCGCAAATGCCGAGATAAATCGCGGTTCCGTCCATGTTAATGCAGACACCAAGCGGCAGTAAAAAATTGGAGTTAGATTTAGAAACGCCCATTCTTTCTTGAAGTTGGCTCATTGCTGTTGAGAGCGTTGCTTTGCTGCTGCTAGTTGCGAAAGCAAGAGACTGAGTAACAAGAATTTTGCGGTAAAAAGGCAGGGGAGAAATTTTGCCAAATATCAAAATCATCGCGCCAAAAATTAAATATTGGAAAGCGCAAGCGGCCAAAACTGTAACAACTAATTTGCCGAGAGCTTCTAAAACTTCCAAGCCTTGCGTTCCAATAATCCAGGAGATGAAACCAAATACACCAAAGGGCGCGAGCTTTACGATGATCTCAATCATGCGGAAAGTAACTTGCGAAGTAGAATAAATAATTTCTTTAAGCGGTTTGGCTTTTTCGCCGACCATGTTGATTACGATCCCGGTGAAGATCGAAAAAATAATGATCTGCAAAAAGTTGTCGGTGGCCATTGCATTGATTGGATTTGTTGGAATCAAACCAAGTAAAAATTCAGAAATTGTTGGCGGGGCCTTAGTTGCGACAATCGGGGTAATTCCTTCGGATCCAATCATTGAATGAAGATCTACGCCAGCGCCGGGTTGAAAAATTGTTCCAGCAGCAAGACCAATTACTACGGCAAAAATAGCAGTAAAAATGTAAGCAGAAAAACCTTTAAGGCCAACTCTGGTAAAGTTTCCTGCGCCATTCATTGAGGTTATCCCGGAAAGGAGAGCGAAAAAAATCAACGGAACGATGACCATCTTGATTAGGTTAATAAAGATGGTGCCGAAAATTTTTAAACCGGCAGCTTGTTCGCCCAGAAGAACTCCTGCAACAATACCCAAAGCAAGACCAATAAGAACCTGTTGCCAAAGTTTCATTTTTTTAATTTTTAAGTGTTAGGGATCGAGCTATTATTAAGCGTGGATGATAGAACGTAAAAAGCGACTTCCCTAATGTCAAATTACTGACAAGATTTTGCAGAGTTGTGAAAATTGACATTTAAAAAAACGACCCAATCTTTGCCAGCTTCATTCCTTTAAAAACTTCCTCAATAGATGAAAAAACTATTCCTACTCGTTTTTGCCTGTATTTGTTTTTTGACAGAAGAGTCTTTCGCAGCGACGCGTTATGTTTCAATTGGAACTGGTGCGATTACAGGTGTTTATTACCCAGCTGGTGGAGCAATTTGTCGCTTAGTAAATCGTGGTCGTAAGGAGCATGGAATTCGTTGTTCAGTTGAGTCTACTGGCGGTTCGGTCTCTAATCTTAATGCTATTCGCAATGGCGCGATTGATTTTGGAATCGTGCAATCAGATTGGCAATATCATGCTTATAACGGCACCGGATTTTTCGCTGATCAAAAACCATTTAAAGAACTGCGTTCGGTCATGTCTCTTTACTCTGAGACTTTTTCAATCGCGGTCTTGGAAAGTTCTAAGATGACTAAGTTGGATGATATTCTTGGTAAAAAAGTAAATTTTGGACCGCAGGGTTCGGGTGTTTTTGCAACAACAGAAGTGTTAATGGAAGTTAAGGGTTGGACAAAGCAAGATTTTGCTGCGATTACTTACCTTCAGCCATCCGAGCAACCTAGAGCATTGTGTGACGGCAAGATTGATGCGATGATTTACGTCGCGGGCAATCCGAATGGAGTGCTGCAAGAAGCTACTCAAACTTGTAAGATAAAAATTATTCCAATTGATCAGGTGGTTCTTGATAAGTTGATCGAGAAAAATCCATTTTACGTTAAGGCTGTGATCCCAGGCGGAATGTATGCTGGAAATGCTAATGACATTGCAAGTTTTGGTGTTAAGGCCGCAATCGTAACTTCAGATAAACAAAGCGCTGATGTGGTTTACAACATCACCAAAGCGGTTATGGAAAATTTTGACAACTTCAAAACTCTTCACCCGGTCTTCTCTAATTTAAAGAAAGAAGACATGATCAAAGAAGGCAATTCAGCTCCATTGCATCCCGGCGCTGAGCGTTATTTTAGAGAAGCAAAAATATTCTCAAAAGTAGAGGCTAAAAAGTAACTCAATTCCCCGTAACATTTTTACGATCAAGCGTAGTCAGACTTTTTAAGTGATTATTTATTAAGCTTAGACTGCGCTTTGCCGAAGAAAGGATTGACGTATAAAAGCAACAAAAGGTGAGTTTTCAAAAGTAGTTTTTTTGTAAATAAGATTTTCTCCGATCTCAGATCCGTCAGTTAGTTTTCTTACCTCACCACCAAGCATCTCCACCAAAGCCTGTCCAGCCGCAGTATCCCATTCCATTGACGGACGAAAATGCAAATAAAGATCAGCATCGCCTTCGAGCAAACGAAAAAATTTAATGGCTGAAGAAAGTTTTTCAGTAGTAAAATTTTGTGAAAATTTCGGACAAATTTGCGCCATGCAATTTACAACATCTCGATCTTTTGAGCGAGAGCTGGTGATTATTAGTAATCGACTATCTGACGCTTCGACAAGATCGACTCGACGACACAAATTATTATGCTGAGCTTGTCGAATAATGACCTGATTATCTTCATTGCTAAAAGCCATTTTTCCCCCTTCAAAAAGCGGGGCGTAAATTAAGCCAAAAATTGGCTTTTTATTTTTTACCAAAGCGATGTTTACGCAAAACTCGACATCGCCTTTAATGAAGCTAGACGTGCCATCAATCGGGTCGATCAGAAAAAAAATCTCACCAGAAAACTCGCGCAATTCACCCTCTTCGCAAATAATAGGAATCAAAGGAAATTCATTTTGTAGATGTTCGCGCAGAAATTTGCTCACTGCAATGTCGGCAGAAGTTACGCCAGAGCCGTCCGCTTTTTTTGTGACCAAAAAATCCTTCGCCTCAAAAGAACGCGCTGCGATTTTTCCAGCTTCTAAAGCTAGATTAGTAATTTTTTCAATTTGTAATTTGGTAAAAAAATTAGACATTAACTTGCATCATTTGGGGTTGGTTTTGGTAAAAACTAATGGCAAGTAATTTAGTCATTCACGCCAGATATAACAAAAAAGATAAGTAGAATTCTTAGTTTAAACTGCACCTAAAAGAATGTGAATTTAGGTTTAATAATCGGAAGGAAAATATTTACAAAACTCTGTTAGTGAAGTTGGTGAAATTGCCGCTTAAGCTGTCTTGAACCTAAATCAAAATCACTCACATCTGCCTTTGATTGATAATAGCTCTTGTCAAAGAAGCCTCTCGAACCCCGTCCAAATTCTGTAGAAAAATCAGGAAGAAAAAAGTGCTTAAATTTGGCTAAAATTAAAAGGCAAAAACACAGCCTCAATGCTTGAGAATAAAGGCTTTATTCCAATAAAAGACCTTTGTGTTTAATGGCGAATATGCCGATCGTGTGATTGATTAAAGCGAAGCTAGAATTGTTTTTCTTTCAACGTTTCTCTGAATGGATTTAGCATTGGAGCTTCTTTTATAATTCTCAATTTAAGACTTAAATTTCGGCGTTGATGAAAAGCTTAGTTTTCTGCTTGAGACCGTAAGTTTTAAAACCAACTTATAATGGTGTTGTGATTTTTTATTATCATCCAAATCAAAATTAATCATTTTAAGAATGACAAAAGTTTTTCCAGAAGATTCAAAACCAAAAATCACGGCAACTTCAGAGGTGGTTGACGAAGATCCAAAAGTAATAATTACAGCAACTCCAAAGGTGGTTAGCAAAGAAACTCTTAGGACAAGTTATGAAAATGATGATTTAAGTGATAAGCTTCGAAGAGAAATGCGCAAGTGGGAAGCTACTTTGGTTAAGCAAGATAATGCAAATAAGCAAGATAAGGCAAAGATACTTGCTCTTAAAAAAACCTTATTACTACTCGGGTCATCTGGTATGGAAATTACTGGCGGACCTGACAAAGAAACTATTTCTGCATCAAAAAACAAATTACCGATCGCAGAGTATTTGTCTGGACATATGGGCAGAGTTTACCTTGGCTTACCCCCTAAAAAAGGTGCTGCTGAAACCTTAAAATGGATATCGGGAGAAGACAAAGTTATAAAGCCGCGTTTTGCAGCCACTCATGCCGGCAGTGTTGTTGATGGTGAAGTGAAAGAAAAAAAATTAGGTTTTTTTCAAGCTGCTCGCTCGGGCATTGCTTCAATTCTGTCTTCTATTTCTCCTTTTAGTTCTACTCCTAGAATTCACAATGGAATGGATGTGGCAATGGGCGGGAAAGGCAATACATTGGAAAGTGCCCAGATGGAAAGTGCCCAGAGCAAAAATTCAGAAGTTGGAAAAATTAAAGATGATGGCACCTGCGGACATGTTTATTTCAATGCTAACAGTGGAAAAAATGGCGATAGTTTGGGAATTGGTTTAGAGGGCACAGCTCCTGGAAAAACGGGATATCTTGGTTCCCATTCAATTTTTGGATCAGCCGATGAATTTAGTGCGTTAGAAGGAGAAAAATTTGCCGTAAAATTTAACAAAAAAGCTCTAGGTTCTTACGGAAAGGAAACAGATTCCGAAGAAGTTAAAAAAGCGGTTAAAAAATTAAAAGATCACTTTGATTACAAAGGATCCTTTTTCAAAAGGTTGGGCTCCTTTTTTAATGGAAAAGCACTTTTGTCACAAGATGATTTAACCAAAACATGTGAAGCAGCTGGAGTAGTCCTTGTTAGCGGAGGTAAGCAAATGTTAACTAGATTTGGCAAGCAATGTGTTGAAGCTGGAATAAAGCCGCAAGATAACTATGGAGGCGCTAAAATGATGGTTAAAGAAAAA
>CAIQBQ010000155.1 GCA_903870105.1 uncultured Alphaproteobacteria bacterium
CTTTGTTGAGCTTTTGCTGAGAATGAAAAAAGCAAAAATGCTACACCAAAGGTGGATCTGGTGAGGGAGGGCATTGGGTTTTGGTGGTGTGGTGGGTTAAAACTTGGTGTGGTGGGTTAAAAACTAACTGGTGAAGTTAGCGGCGTAAGATTTTGGTTTAATTGCTGCTAATTTTGGCTCTTCAACTTCGAAGTGAAATCCTCCTTTTTGGGCAAAATTAATTGCCTCATCCTTGGTTGAGAATTCAAAGTTAAATTGCGATGAAGTGTTACTTGCTGAAATCCAACCGGTTATCGGATTTACTGAGCGTATGGCATTATTTTCAATCGGTAGCATTAACCATTTTTTGGTATTTTTTTTACCAGATTGCATTGCGGATTTTGTTGGTTGAAAAATTCTGAATTTCATTTTTTAGTCTTTTGGAAAAAGTTTCTGAAAATTTTAAGAAGAGCTGCGCCAAAAATTAAAACACATCCCAGCCAAATCAACCAAATGAATGGTTTGTAATAAGCGCGAATGGCGTAATTTTCATTTTCATCCTTATTGCCAATAACCAGATAAACGTCACCGAAAATACGATGTTTTATCGAAGCCTCGTTAGTTGTTTGATCATTTACTGGATAGAAGCGCAGTTGTGGCTGTAAGTCTCCAAGCTCTTTACCATTTTTAGAAAGAGTGAAATCTCCTTGCCGCGAGACGAAATTTTTTCCGGCGAAATATTCAATTTTTTCGAATTTAATTTTGTAATCACCAAGCGTGAAAGATTCGCCTTGCTTTAGGCTGAGCTCTTTTACTAATCCAAAATAAGAAGAAAAAGTGACGCCAAGAATAATCAAAAAAAATCCGAGATGAGAAATATTTTTTGGAGTAGGTTTTGCAGATTTTGTTGAAAAGGCAATCAAAGCAAGGAAAGGCACGATCATGATTTTAAAAATCTGATTGTAGTAATCGGCGCCGATTGAAATGAATTCGCTAAATAATCCGCGAAGAAAAATTGGGTAAGTAGTGCCGAGAAGCACTACAAATAAAGCAACGAGCAGAAAATAATTATTTAGCAGAATTAATTTTTCGCTTCTGTCGATTATTGCGGGTTTTGATCTTAAGCGATTCATCTTTGCGCCAAAAATTAGCAAAGCAGCTCCGCCAATTAGGAAAATTAAAGTGATTACAAAAAATCCGCGCTTGGCATCAATGGCGAATGAATGGACTGAGCTCAAGACTCCGGAGCGAGTAAGAAAGATTCCAAGCAAACAAAGAATGAAGGTGAGGATCGCTAAAAAAACTGTCCAATTTTTGTAGATCTCTTTTTTTTCAACCAGTTTGACCGCGTGAATTAATGCGGTGGCAATGAGCCATGGCATTAGTGAGACATTTTCGACTGGATCCCAAAACCAATATCCACCCCAACCAAGTTCGCGATATGCCCACCAAGAGCCGAGGCCAACCCCTAAAGTTAAAAATCCGTAAGAAAAAAATAGCCAAGGCGTCATTTTTCTGACGAAATCACGATCAACTTTTTCACAAAGAAGCCCAGCAATGGCGAAAGAAAAAATTAGTGAGAAGCCGAGATAGCCCGTGTAAAGCATTGGCGGGTGTAGCGCCAGGCCAATCTCTTGCAAGATCGGATTAAGACCAAGGCCCTCGATTGGCATCGGAAAAATTCGCGCGAATGGATTAGAAGTGAAGGCGGTAAAAGCGGCAAAAAGTGCAATGATTAGCGACTGCGACGAAGTAATAATTAATTTTTGCCGCGCTGAAATTTTGCTCAAAAAACTAAAAGCAAGAGTGTAAGCAGAAAGGGTGGTAATAAGCAGCAACATTGACCCCTCGTGGTTTCCCCAGGAGCCAGAAATTTTGTAAATCAGCGGCTTTAAATGATGTGAATTTTTGTAAACATTTTCGACCGAGTAATCAGAAGTGACAAAAGAATAAATCAGACAAATCTGTATAATGATCGCGGCAAAAAGCATCGCGGCAACAAGACGCAGAGATATTTTCTGCAACTCTTCGAAAGAGATTTTGAACTTATTTTTCCTTGGATTTACCCCAGGATTTCCTTGGGTATTTTCCCTGGCAAAAAAAATCAAAAACGGCAAAAAGATTCCGATTGAGAAAATCAGCAGAAGAAGCGCAAAACCTAGAATTGGAGCCATGTTCGGTAAAAACAAAAAATTAAAACCTGAAAATCATTCAGGAGAAGATCTTGATGTGCAGGAAATTTTTCCAACATTACAAGGCGAGGGCCCTTATGTTGGAAAGCCTGCGACTTTTATCAGACTTGGCGGTTGTAATCTCGCCTGCGAATTTTGCGACACTGAATTCGAATCTTACAAAAGAATTTCGCTCAAGAAAATTTTAGATCAGGCAAAAAAACTGAATAAAAAATTAGTTGTGATTACTGGCGGAGAGCCGATGCGCCAGCCAATTGAAAGGCTTTGTGATGAGTTGGTGAAATTGGGTTTTCTTGTTCAGATTGAAACTAATGGCACAATTTTTCGGGAATTAAATCCTGAAGTTAAAATAATTTGTTCGCCAAAAATCACGAAAGGAAAATATCATCAAATCAGGCCAGACCTACTTGCGCGCATTGATGCTTTTAAATTTATTATTTCAAAATCGAACAAGGATTATTGCGAAGTTGGGGATGTTGGCCAGTCAAAAAGTAAAGCTCAAATTTATGTGCAGCCAATGGATGAATATAATGAAGCCAAGAATAGAGCTAATCTAAAACATGCGGTGAAGTTGTGTGGTGAGCTTGGATATTTTCTTTCGCTGCAGACTCACAAGATTTTGGGGATTAGGTAAATAATCTCGGATGGCCACAAAGATTGAGACCAAGTAAATCATCTTTATATCCGCTTAAAACCTTTACTTTTTCGAGAGATTTGTTGGAAATTTATGTTTAATGACACAGCCTTTAATTTAGTTTTGAGACAAACAAAACTTTATTGAATCTTTTTTACTGGTTGATTTTTCAAAGAATTCTAACGATTCAAATTTTTTTAATATGACAAAAAGCGCATCACTATCTAAATCATACAAAAACTGGAAATGAAGCATTGATGATTCAGTATTCGAAGGAATTAGCTAAAGCTCCTCAATACTTAATTGATGAAGCTAGAGAGGTTTTTCAAGGGTTTAACGGAACTTTATTTGAGGAAATGACCCAGAAAGAAATTATTAATACTGGGTTTTTATATGTTCAGGAAGTAATTGCAAATAAGGTAGTTCAAAATTGGGGCAATTGGTATGATTGCTGGATGACTCAGTATTCTGGTCCGGATGGACTTAGCGCTGCGATTAAAGATGGAAAAGATCCTGTATTTGAATTTTTCAAAGTAACAAATGACGCAAATCATTATATGCGCGGAAAACCTATGAATATTACAGATATAGTATCATACAACCAGTTAGATTTTGGTGATGTTGTAAAAGCTACCGAAATGTTTTTGCCAGATAGCTACGACTTAGGCGCAAAAAATTCTACAAATTGCACTACGTTAGAATCAATATATCCCGGTTTCAATCCATATGAAATTGAAACATACGAAGAATTATCGAAAGTCATGGTGAAGAAAGTTGGCGAACTTCTTCAACGGTGTTATGACGAAGATAGTATTATGCGCGGAAGCAGTTGGCCAATCTCTGTTGACTCCCTTTTGTTTCTTAACAAAGTAGCGCGCGATATGTTATTTCCTTGGATCGGTACTCCACAAGGTCAGAAATTTTTTCTAAATAACACCTATGTTCAAGAATACACGTATTCTTCTAAAGAAGGTTATCGGCAAGCTGATTTTCTTACCGCAGAAAATGCCCCATTATGCGAGAATATGACTTTTTCACCTACGGGACTACCTACTCCGGGACCTTCTCCAGAACCTAGCTTATCACCTACAGGACTACCTACTCCGGGACCTTCTCCAGAACCTAGCTTATCACCTAAAGCACAACCTACTCAAGAACCTAGCTTATCACCTACAGCACAACCTACTCAAGAACCTAGCTTAGCACCTACAGGACTACCTACTCAAGAACCTAGCTTATCACCTAAAGCACAACCTACTCAAGAACCTAGCTTAGCACCTAAAGCACAACCTACTCAAGAACCTAGCTTATCACCTACAGGACTACCTACTCAAGAACCTAGCTTAGCACCTACAGGACTACCTACTCAAGAACCTAGCTTAGC
>CAIQBQ010000156.1 GCA_903870105.1 uncultured Alphaproteobacteria bacterium
CATCGAACAAACCTTCGGCAAAAAGTTTTTGGCGACGTTTTTCGATCATTTCTAAAATCGCGCCAACACCAGCGATTTCTATTTTTTCTACAATGATTTGGTAATTCGATCTTCCTTCGTAAGTGGTAATTTTTCCTGATGCACAAACTTGTAAACCATCGCCAATCTCAAAAGAAATTCCACTCGCCGCACCGCGAAAACACACGGCGGAAAGCAATGCATTTTCATCTTTGAGCGCAAAATAAAGATGCCCAGAAGTTGCTTTTTTGAATCCAGAAATTTCGCCGTGAATACGAACGTAACCAAAAGCATCTTCAACCGTACGTTTTATCGAGCGCGAAAATTCTGAAACCGTGAATTCAGGAACATTAAACATTAAAGACGGAGACCGAGGTTTCATCTTCAACAATCCTGCCTCCAGCCTCGCGAATCAAAAGGAGAAATGGTTTTAATAATTCGTAATCTTCTTTGCTAAATACCGCTCTTTCAAGACGTGAAGCGGCAAGATAGGCCAACGTGAGAGTTCGGCAGCCGTAGTTGCGCGAAGAATGTTCCAGCTCGCTTGAAGTTAAAATTTCTCCAGAATTTCTTTTCGAAACACGAATGCGACGGTTATTTAAGTAGGCACCAAAACCCTTTTCGCAGTAGTAAAGTTCACCGCCAAAAATCTTGCTAATCGCCACCGAGATCGCCTCTCTTTCGCCTTCTTTATTACGATGCTCAAGTGCTATAGCCACAGTAAAATCAGTGTTAGAGCGCATTAAGTTTGAGAAGCCGTCAATCGGATAAATAATGTAAGAATATTCGGCATTTTCGACGTTAATCATCTTCTGCCCATCAGCAAAAATAAGATTAAACTCTGGGCGAACTTTCGCGAGATCCTCGATCAACATTTGTTTCACTTTACGGTAACAAGCGGCAGCGAATTTTTCTGCCGAAGCTGGGTTTGATTGCAAATGCTCAAGCTCGGTTAAGTCACGCGGCATATGCATTGATGCTTTGTCGATAGCTTTAAGGATAATGTTTAGATTGGCGCTGTATCTCATGATTTTTATTTGTTGAACTCTTCTTGGAGCCCAGCCTACGTAAGGATGAGGTTGGGATTAAGTGTTTTATACGTCATTCCTGAATATTTCCGGATCTAGAAATATCCGAGTCACTCTCGAACTAATTCTAAAAATATCTTCCCATATTTTTTCATCTTTGCTTCACCGACACCGCTAATTTTTGTTAAGTCATCCAGAGATTGCGGACGCGATTTAATCATCTCAATCAAAGTTTTATCATGGAAGACGACATAAGGCGGAACATTCTGTTCTCTAGCTATTTCTAACCTTCTTGCTTTGAGTTTTACGAATAATTCATTCTCGCTCTCTTCACCTAATTCAAAAATAACCTTCGCTTTTTTCTCTTCTTTTTTGCCACCAGATTTTTTGCCACTATGCTTGCGCAACTGAATCGTCTTTTTTTGCTGTAAAAATTCTCGGCCAGATTCAGTAATTTTCAAACCGCCAAAGCCGCTAATATCAACCTTAAGTAAATTCATCGCCACAAGTTGACGGAAAATACTATTCCACTCAACCTTACTAAATTCTTTGCCGATGCCGAATGTGCTGATTTTGTGGTGATTAAAATTCTTCACTCTTTCATCAGCAATGCCGAGCAAAATATCGATTAAATATCCAACGCCAAATCTTTGCTCGGTTCGGTGAATGCAGGAAATCGCTTTCTGCGCGGCGATAGTCGCATCAAAGGTTTCAGGCGCATTCAAGCAGTTGTCACAATTGCCACAAGACCCCGAAGAATCGCCAAAATATTCGAGAATAATTTGTCTACGACAAGTAGCGGCCTCACACAAGCCAATCAGCGAATTTAATTTTTGTCGCTCAATTCTTTTTTGATTTTCTCCCGCATCTGACTCCTCGATAAAATTTCTCTGCACCGCAATATCGTTAAGCCCAAATGACATCCAAGCATTAGCTGGCAAGCCATCTCGACCTGCGCGACCAGTTTCTTGGTAATAGGATTCAATGTTTTTTGGCACGTTCAAATGCGCAACAAAGCGCACATCCGGCTTGTCGATTCCCATGCCAAAAGCGATGGTCGCAACCATTATGACGTCGTCACGCAACAAAAATTTTTCCTGATTTTTTTGGCGTAATTTTGCATCCATTCCGGCGTGGTAAGCGAAAGCATTGAAGCCTTCTTCCTTCAGCCATCCCGCGACTTCTTCGGTGTTTTTGCGCGACAGACAATAAATGATTCCGTTGTGACCAGCATGATTCGCACGAATAAAATCGAGCAATTGTTTGCGGCCATTTTGGCGTGGCGTGATTGTGTAATTTATATTTGGACGATCAAATCCAGCGATAAAAATTTCTGCATCTTCGAGCGCTAATCCAGCAACAATATCTTTTCGCGTTGCCGCATCCGCAGTGGCGGTTAGAGCGATTCGCGGCACCTTCGGGAAGATTTCAGCGAGAACTTTTAAGCCAGTGTAAACAGGACGAAAATCATGTCCCCATTGCGAAACACAGTGCGCTTCATCAATCGCGAAAAGTGAAATTTTTGTGCGCGAAAGTAGCTCGATAAATTCTTCAGTAAGTAAGCGCTCAGGAGCAACGTAAAGAAGGTCTAACTTATTTTCTGCGAGCAGATTTTTCGTCTCTAAAATC
>CAIQBQ010000157.1 GCA_903870105.1 uncultured Alphaproteobacteria bacterium
CCACTTGTAATTGAGATTTGAGTTAAACCAGTTGCGATTATTGACCTCGCTTCGAATTGCTTCCTGATTGATTTCATGAATCTTGAATTCGGTTTTGCGAGTGATTGATCGCTGAATAATTTCCTGCAAATAACCAGACACAATATTGGCGGAATTTAGTCTTCTGCCATCGAGTAAAATTTGTATTTCTGCTGTTTTTCCGGCAGCAATTTTGCGTGAAAAATCAGGGGCGAAAACTATCGCGCCGATGACTTTTTGTTTGTCGATTAAGTTTTGAACTTCGTCGTAATTTTGTGTAGAAATTATCTTGGTAAAATATTCGCGCGACGCCGCCATGTCGGTAATAATCTCTCTGCTGTAAGAGCCTCGGTCTTGATCTAAAATGGCAATCTTGATGTTAAAAACATCGAGAGTTGCAACTGAAGAAAAAAGCAGAAGCTGAATCAATGGCGGCATAATCAAAGAGAAGCGCGATTTTGGGTCTTTCAGTAAAACTATTAGCTCTTTGATGATTAGCGCTTTGATTTTGATCAGGCTGGAAATCAGTTTCATTATTCGAGCGATTTTTTTGTTTTGCGCAAAACGCCAAAATAAATCGCCACGCTGATGAGAATAATTCCAAGAATATCAGGCAGAAGAATAGACCAATCATTGCCCATAAGAAACAGCGTGCGCATTGCGTCGATCAAATATTTTGCCGGAACAATATTGGTGATTATTCGCATAATTTGTGGCATGGTTTCAATGTCGTAAATCAAGCCAGAAAGCATAATTGTTGGCACCATCGAAATTAAAATTGCCGCTTGGGAAGCAACGAACTGACTTTTGGCGGATGTTGAGATTAAAAGGCCAAGACCAGTTGTGAGAATCAAATAAAAGAAGCCAATGAGGGTAAAAATTATAATCGAACCTTTGAACGGCGTGTGAAAAAATATCATGATGCAGGCGAAGCTAATGAAGAATGAGCCAAGACCCAAAGCCAGGTAAGGCAAAATTTTTCCTAAAATAAGTTCGTGAGTTGTGACTGGAGAGGAGATTAAATATTCCATCGTGCCGCGCTCCCAATCTCTTGCCACGACTAGTGCGGTGAGTAAAGTTCCGGCAATCGACAATACAAAGCCAATAGATCCGATGTTCAAAAGATGATCGGCTTTTAATGCTTCATTATACCAAACCCTTTGCGTGATTTCGATTTGCGAATCGAGTTTTACTCCATGTTTTGAGTTTTGATATTCGACATAAAGATTCATAATTGCTCGCACGTAATTCGTAGAGAAGCTTGCTGTATTTGGGTCAGAGCCATCTGTAGCTAAATAAACTGCGGCGATTTTTTCTTTTTCTAGTCTTTTGTTGAAGTCGGCGGGAATAACCAAAGTTGCACTTAATTTCTGCCCAAGAATTTCTCTTTTGGCCTCTTCATGCGAATCGGTAATTAGTTTTACTTCGACGAATTTTGAATTATTAAAAAAGCTTATCAAATCAGCGCTAGAAGAGCTTTGCGCATCTTCATTAACAATCGCGATTCTGATTTTATTAGTGTCGATTGAAATGGCGTAACCAAAAACCAGAGTCAAAAAAAACGGAAGAGCGAAGGCGATTAAAAGCGCGCTTTTGTCGCGTTTAATTTGGATCACTTCTTTTTTTATTAGGGCTTTGATGCGTGTTGCGGATAGATTGAGTTTCATAAAATTTTCTCCACATCTTGTCTTTTTATCAGATCAACGAATACGTCTTGAAAGCTCGGATTTGCTAGCTTCTCGCTTCTAATAATATCCTTCAATTTTTGCGGATTATCCTCGGCAATTTTCAGGCCTTGATAAATTATGGCCACGGTATCGCAATATTCTGCCTCGTCCATGAAGTGAGTTGTAACCATTATCGTAACGCCTTTTTGAGCCAGGGCATTAATATGAAACCAAAACTCGCGACGCGTTGCTGGATCAACTCCGCTGGTTGGCTCGTCTAAAAATAAAACTTCAGGCTTGTGAAGTAGAGCGCAGCCAAGAGCAAGGCGCTGCTTGATTCCAAGTGGCAAGTTAAAGGCATTAGTGTTGAGAAAATTTTCTAGATCAAGGCTCTCAACAACTTCGGCAATCGCCATTTTTGTTTCTGCTTTATTAAGAGAATAAACGCCGCAGAAAAATTGCAGATTTTGTAAAGTGCTTAACTCGCCATAAAGTGAAAATTTTTGCGCCATGTAACCAATTTTTTGGCGCGCCTCATTTGCTGAAGTGAGTAAACTTATTCCCGAAACGTGAGCGATGCCAGAAGTAGGTTTTAAAAGGCCGCAGAGCATTTTAAATGTCGTGGATTTTCCCGCGCCATTTGGTCCTAAAAAGCCAAATATTTCTCCTGATTCGATTTGAAAATTGACGTTATTTGTAGCGGTAAATTCACCGAATTTTTTAGTTAGGCCTTGCGCTTCAATGACTATTTTTTTCTCACTTTCTTTTTTGTTGTAGCGGTTGGCAAGCTTAGAGAATGCTGGAAGTTTAAGGTTTAAAACTTCCAAAAACGAATCCTCGATCGTCGAAGGAATTTTGGTTATTTCATAATCAGAAGTGAATTTTGTTACGTTGTCATTTCGGTTGAGAATTCTGATTTGATCGCCTTGCAATACGGCGTCTTCAATTCCTTCGCTTTGCAAAATTTGATTTAGATTTTCGCGACGATTTGAGGCAGAATTTTTTGCTTTGAGTAAAAAACTTCTGCCCGCAGTGCGCGCAATGAAATCTTGCGGATTACCGAAGAAAACTTGCCTTCCTTCGTTAATCAGAAGCATTTTATTCGCATGTTGTTCAGCCTCATCGAGATAAGTTGTAGACCAAATTACCGCAGTTCCATGGCCAATTAAATCCTTAACGATGCCAATTAAATCCTGACGTGAAATTGGATCTACGCCAACACTAACCTCATCAAGTAAAAGAATTTTTGGTTTAGCGATTAATGTGCAGGCGAGGGCAAGCTTTTGTTTCATGCCGCCCGAGAGGTTGCCAGCAAGGCGATCTGTAAAATTTTTAAGATTTGTTTTCGCTAAAAGTTTGGTGATCTGTTCATCTTTTTCTGCGCCGACAATTCCGCGCAAATCAGCATTAAGATCAAGATTTTCTAGAACGGTTAGATCTTCGTAAAGCCCGAATTTTTGCGGCGCATATCCGATTAAATGTTGAATCTCAGAAATTTCCTGTGGGATTTTTTTATTAAGAATTTCTACCGCACCAGAATCATATTTAAGAATTGAGGCGATTATGCGAAGTAAAGTTGTTTTGCCTGCGGCGTCAGGGCCTAAGAGACAGAAAAATTCACCCTCTTTTACTTCGAAATTAATATCGTCTAAAGCCTTACTATTAGAGCCCAAGAAGGTTTTATTAAGATTGGAAACTGTAACTAAAGTTTCACTCATAACTTGATTAAAACCGTTACCGGCATTCCTTGCTTCAACTTGTCGTCAGAATTTTTTATGGTGATGCGAATGCGATAAACCAGCATGCTTCTAAGGCTTGTGGTCTCAACAGACTTTGGTGTGAATTCAGCTTTTGGCGAGATGAATCCGATTTGTCCTTCATATTCACTCTTGCTGTCGGTTTTTATTTTGACCGACATTCCATTTGTAACTCTGCCCAAATCCTCTTCATTTAGATAAGCTCGAACATAGGCCTGATTGGCTAGAGATAGTTCGTAAACAGTTTGATTCTGTGTGATCATCGAGCCCACTTCAAAAGGGCGCGTCATCACAAAAGCATCAGAAGGAGCATGAAGATCTGCATCATCAAGCGCGGTTTGGGCAATTTTTACCTTCGCTTTTTGCGCCTCTAGATCTGCTTGTGCACGATCTAGTGCGAATTTGTCATTATCATATTCTTGCCTTGAAGCCGAGTTATTTTTGAAAAGATTTTTTGTGCGCTTAAATTTTATTTCAGCATTTTCGTAATTGGCGCGAGCTGCGTCTAGATTGGCTTTAGCAAGTTCAAGCTCGTTAGAAAAGGTATCATCTTCCAAACTGGCCAGAATTTGCCCTTCGATAACTTTATCTCCTTCATCAAAAAATAATTTTTTTAAGCGACCAGAAACGCGAAAAGAAGCGCTGACTTCTTTTATGTCGACATTGCCGTAGAGCTTTATCTGGTGCTGATTGCTGTAATATTGATAAAAGGAGTAAGCGCTGTAACCGCAGATGAAAGTGATGATTGCCGGTAAGGCAATTTTAAGAATTTTTTGCTTCATATTTTTTACAAATAAGTTTCGAAGAGATTGTCAATTACGCGTAAAATATTTTTTTTGATCTGTTTGATGTTATTTTCGTCATAGCCTTTCCAACCGCTTAAATAAAGGAGGCTAGACTTATTATTTTGAAAGGAAGTTAGAACGCTGTGAAGAGAGTGGGTGAATAAAATAACTTCAATCGCATCGATTTTTTTATTCATGATTTTGGCGGCGGCCAAAGTAAATGGTTCACAAACACGCTTCATTACGCTTTTAAAGAGAGATTCAAAATGTTTGCTTTGCTCGATTTGCTCGAAGGCGATAATCTTGGAATAGCGCTTATTCTCTGGGCTGGTGATGGTTTCAACGAAAGTCAAAGACATTGTTTTTATTGCTTCGAGGATCTCCCTTTTGTCTTTACTGGTTTCAATAATTTCCCTTTGCGCAATCATAGTTGGCATCATGAATTTATTTGACTGCTCATGAATTTTTTTAATCACGCTGCCGTAAATATTATCTTTGCTTTTGAAGTGATAATGCAGGGTGGAGATATTGACATCAGCTAGAGTGGCAATGTCGCGCGTGCGCGAACAGTCAAAACCATTTTGTGAAAAAATAGTTATTGCGGCATCAAGAATTTTTTCTTTTACGAGAGAATTTTTTTCAGTCATGGGCTGCTATTTTTTCTCTTTCCAAAATACGCGATCTTTTTCGAAATGCATTTCATAACCTTCGAAGCCACCACCCAAAGTCTTATGCAAAGTGATTAGGCCGAGCAAGCTTTCGCTCTTTTTTTGCGCCATTTGATTTTCGCTATTCAGCTCGGCGATTTTGCTATTCAAGAATTCTTCATTCGAAATTACGCCGAGGCTTTTTTTATTTTCATCGATTTGAAGAATTTTCTTACTGGCCGAAAGAGAGTGTTTTGAGTGTTTCTCGATCTGCAGGGAATTTATGTAACGCGCTAGTTGCGACTCGCATTCTTCAAGAGCGGTTAGTACTGTTTTTTCGTAATTTAGTATGGCGATTTTTGCTTTGGCTTTGCTGATTTTATACTCAGCTAATAGTTGCCCAATTGAGAAAATTGGTATGGAAACTGTGCCACGAATATCTTTTACATTGGCGCCATTATTCAACATTTCGCCTAAGTCCTTAGAACCACCGCCTATTTTTGCGAATAAGTTGAAGCTCGGAAAAAATTCTTTGAATTGCGCACTTTGATCAAAATCTGCGGCGTCTATTTCATATTCGGCGGCGATAATATCGGGACGACGTTTTAGAATATCTGATTTTAAACCAACTGGAACAAGGCCGGAAGAGTAATCGAAAATTTCCTTTCCATTCGGTTGAGAGAGTATTTCTAAAATATTTTCTGGAGTTGTGCCGACCAAAACTGCCAATCTGTAAGTTAAAACCTTTTCATTTGTTTGCGCTTCAAGCAATGAAGACGAAGCAGAGTGAAAATCGATTTCAGCCTTATAGATATTGGCTTTATGAGATGTGCCATTTCTTTCTTTTTGCTCAGCGATTGCACTCAGCTGCTCTCTTAAATTAGATATTTCCTGCAGGTTTTTTATTTGTTTTTGTAGGCGTTTTAATTCGATGTGATTTTGCGCAATCTCACTTGTGATTCTGATGGCGCTGGCTTTGTAGAGTTGCGCTTCTTTTAAAAATCTTAGCTTTCCAGCTTTGTAGCGATCTAAGTTTTTACCGAAAAAATCTAACTCCCAAGCGGCATCAAAAGTCGATTGATAAAGATCGTAGCTGACCCCATTTGATCCAAACCCAGGTGAAGAAAATCTTTGACGACCAACTCCCGCACCTCCAGAAGGAAGTAGGTTAGTGATGTTTATGTTATTTAATTGGCGCGAAGTAACGATGGCGAGATTGGCAACCTGAATATCTTTGTTATTTTCTAATCCGAGCTCAACAAGTTGATTGAGTAATGGATCGTTGAATTCCATCCACCATTTTTCACTTGGAGCCGATGAAGAGATGTTGGAATCTTTGGTAAGAAATTCGGTTGCGACATCCTTCTGAATATTACGACCGAGGTTTTTATCGCTTGAGCATGAAGCCAATAACAACAGCGCAAAAGTAATTTTTAAAAATTTCATTAAATTTCAATCATTTGATCCAATCAGTTGATTGAAATAATATGAAGGTTTTTTAAACGATATTATTATTTGGTAATGGTTTCGTTTTAGCGTCGATTGACGCATTTTCTGAAATAATTTTTTTCAACATATGATGAAGTTTTTGATAGTTCTTGTTCTCTCTTCGCTGCTTGTGACGACTTATGAAATAATGTTTGATGAAGAATATTCGAAGGTTGAAAAGAGGCATGAGAAGACTTACAAAGTAACCACTAAAGCAGGAATAGTTGGTTGTCTCACCGAGAAAAAATTTAACGAAGCGACGCAGGAATATCGCAATAACAATGTTGGCGCTATTCAAAAAATGATTACCGATGGCGCATGTTTTACATTTCAATATGGCGATGAACTTACCGCTTTAAGTGAGACCTGTGATCCTTCCGATGGAGATAACGACGCTTTTGCCTTTCAGTCCAAAAAAGTTTTTTTGCGCGAGGTTTATCTTCCTTGTTTTGCGGTTAGATAAATTTGTTATTTATCGCCTAAGGCTTCCGAATAAGAAAAAGACACATTGTGATTTGTGAAAAAATTCAAAAATAAAAACATGCTAAAAAGCATCCTTCTATTCTCCGCTTTATTCTGGGCTAGTCTTAGCTCTGCTTTGGCTTCTTCGTCGACAAGATACGAAACTGCGATTCTTTCCGGCGGTTGTTTTTGGGGTGTGCAACATTTGTTCGATCAGATGAATGGCGTTGTTAGCAGTAGGGTTGGGTATATTGGCGGCAATGTTGATAATCCAACTTATAAAATGGTTTCAACTGGGCTAACCAATCATGCTGAGGCGATTGAAATTACTTTTGATCCGCAGAAAATTTCTTACGAAAAGCTGCTCAAATTTTTCTTTACGATTCACGATCCAACAACTCTCAATCGCCAAGAAAATGACATTGGAACACAATATCGTTCGGAGATTTTTTATTTAGATGAGGCGCAAAAAGAGATCGCCTTATTAGTGATCGAAAAAGCTAAAAGATCGGGAGTTTTCAAAGATCCTATTGTTACTAAGGTTTCAAAAGCGGGGAAGTTTTTTTCTGCTGAGGGGTATCATCAAAAATATCTTAAGAAAAATCCTTATGGATATACCTGTCATCATATTCGTGAGGAATGGAAGTTTTAAATTGAGATAATTCTTCACCCCTGCCATTTCCGCGACCTGCTTTTCTCATTAAATTTATTTCCCATGTTTACAAATATGTTTCTCGCCTTCGTGGCGGCTATTTCCCCTGGGCCAAATATCGTTTTAGTGATTCAAAATAGCTTAGTTTTTGGTCGCAGGTTTGGTATTATAACCGCACTGGGCGTGCTTTTTGGCGTATTATTTTGGCTGTTATTTTTGATGATTGGCTTCACTTACCTTTTGCATAATCCGAAGGTTTTTTTCTTTTTTCACTCCTTCGCTTCGGTTTATTTGGTCTACATCGCTTACCTGATTTTCAAGTTAAAAATTGAGAAGAAAGAAAGTGAAATGCATAAGAATAGTAAGTTTTTTTTAGAGAGTTTAATTATCACTTTACTCAACCCTGAGATTGCAATTTTCTACGGCAGCATTTTAGCGGGGATCGCTGTTGATCAAAGCGGCGGCTTTGGCTTGATGCCTTTCTACCTCTTTAGTTTTATGGTGATTGAATCAATAGTATTTCTCTCTGCAGCTTATTTCGTTTCTTACGTAAATAAATTTATTCTTTCTTATCTCTGGGTCGTGAAGCTTTGCGCCTCTAGCGCGATTTTATATTTCGCGATCAAGCTCATGTATAAAGTTTGCGCAGATTACGAAATTTTATTTTCTAATTAAACATGTCTAAGGCCTTAAAAATAGGCATCGAAAGGCTGGCGATCGAAAAATTTATCTTGAATTAAGCAAAAAGAATTAAGCCGTTTTGGTCAATCTTAGTGCGCAAAAATATCAAGATTGCTAAAGCCGTTTAGATCAAGTTTGACGCGGGTTGGTAAGAATTCCAAACAAGCATTAAAAATATCCATTCTGCCTTCGCGCTTCAACATTTCGTCAAGTCTTAGCTTGAGACGGTGAAGATGTAAAACGTCAGATGCGGCGTAATCCTTTTGTTTGTTACTGATCTCAAAATTTCCCCAATCAGAACTTTGCTGTTTCTTCGAAATTTCAACCCCGAGCAATTCTTCGCACAAAGATTTTAAACCGTGCGAATCGGTGTAAGTGCGAATTAAGCGTGAAGCGATTTTGGTGCAGTAAATATTTTTTACTTCAACCTTTAGATAGAATTGCAAAGCAGCTAAATCAAAGCGGGCAAAGTGAAAAATCTTTTGAATTTTTTCGTCGGATAACAATTTAACCAGATTTGGCGCATTATATTTTCCAAGTTCGAATTGCACTAAATGCGCATCGCCATTTCCGTCAGAAATTTGCACGAGACACAAGCGATCACGCAAAATATTTAAGCCCATCGTTTCGGAATCAATAGCAACAGAACCTTTAAAATTAAGGTCAGAAGGTAGATCGTTTTTATGTAGAAAGTTGGTCATGTTTAGTAATTTTAATTGTCGCTCCGAGCCTGTTGAAGGTTTTGGGTATTTAGTTAAATCATGCTTCAACAAGCTTGGCATGAAGCAAGTGTATTTACTCCGAACTCATTTCTTCAAGCTCTAGCCAGCGAGATTCTGCAGCGTCGAGCTCTTTTTGATTCTTGGCAATTTCCATCGCGATGTGAGCAAGATTAGCAGAATTGCGGTCTTCAGTTGCGCTAAGTTCTTCACTAAGTTCATGAATTTTTATTCCCAGCTTCTCAATTTTTGCCGGAAGTTTTTCGAGTTCGTGTTTGTATTTGTAGGTCATCTTCTTTTTAGTTGAAGACCCTTCTTCTCTTGATTGCATGGGGCTTTGAGAGCTCCACGAATCAGATTCTTGAAATATTCGACCACCTGCAGTTGTTAAAGATGGCGGTTGTTTCTGCGAGGAAATGTAATCCGAATATCCGCCAAGGTGACTTGTAACCACACCATCTCCTTCGAAAGCAAGAATCGAAGTCGCGACATTGTCCAAGAAATCGCGATCGTGCGAAACCACGATTAGCGTGCCTTGGTATCGATCTAAATAATCTATGAGCATGTCTAAAGTGTCCATGTCGAGATCATTTGTGGGCTCATCTAGGATCATAAAATTTCCTGGATTAGCTAAAGTTTTTGCAAGTAGCAGGCGATTTTGCTGGCCGCCAGAAAGCGTGCCTGCCAAGGCTTCGCGATCATTAGGATCGAAAAGAAAATTTTTCAAATAGCCGCAAATATGTGCAGTTTTTCCGTGGGCAAGTTTGACGTAATCGCCGCCAGAATCGCAGAGAATTTCTTGAATAGATGAGGTGGGTTTTATCGCGCTGCGCGACTGATCAAAGTAGGAAATATCGATGTCTTTAGCCGGTTTAACCGTTCCAGAATCTGGCTTTTCTTCGCCAATAATCATTTTTAGAAAAGTTGATTTCCCCGTGCCATTTTTACCGATAATTCCAATGCGCTCGCCACGCAAAATTTTCAGCGAAAGTTTTTCAATTAATTTTTTTTCGCCGAAATTTTTACTCACATTATTCAGTGCTAAAATTACTTGCGGCGCATCTTCTTCGAGTTTTTGGGAAATGATTTTAATCTGATTTTTATTGGCGCTAACCAGCTTTCGCGTTGCTTCGAGTTTTGTTCGTAATTCCAGCAAATAATGCAGACGCCCGATATTTCTTTTTCGTCTTCCGGTTACTCCTGTTTGCAACCAGCCACTTTCAAGCGCGACTTTTTTTTGCAGATTATTGAGCTCTCTTTGTTCATGTTCGACTATTCCGCGCGACCATTCATCGAAATTTTTATAGCCATTATTGTTAACTTTTAGCAACCCGGCGCGCAGCCAAAAAACTTTATTTGAAACGCGTTCCAAAAATTTACGATCATGTGAGATCACGATTAGCGCGCCACGGAAGTTTTGCAAATATCCTTCTAGCCATTCGATAACTTCTAAATCTAAGTGATTTGTTGGTTCGTCTAGCAGCAAAACATCTGGTTCTAAAACTAAAGCACGAGCGAGATTAGCGCGACGTTTTTGTCCGCCGGAAAGATTTTGAGTCAAAGAGTCTTTGTCGATCTGGAGATTATCGCAGACGATGTCGATCAAATAGAGTTTGTGTTCGTCAATTTTTACTCCAGAAAGAATAAATTCTCCAACCGTCAAATTTTTTGGCAATTTTTCGCTTTGCGTCAAATAGCCGCAAACAGCACCGGGCGTAAGAAAACGATCACCACAATCTAGATCAAATTCTCCGGCAATAACATTCATCAAAGTGGTTTTGCCGACGCCATTTTTGCCGATTAAACAAACGCGGTCGCGAGGAAAAATGTTGAAATGTAAGTTCTCAAAGAGGATTTTTTTGGCGAAAGAAATAGTTGCTTCGCGTACAGAAAGGATTGGAGCAGATTTCATTAATCTAATAAATTAAAAATATGATCAGGAAACCTAACAAAGCCTTCTCTCTAGTCGAGCTTTCAATCGTTATTTTAATCATCGGTATCTTAATTGCTGCGGTGGGTCAGGGGGTTGATCTCGTACAAGATTCTAGGTTATCTGCGGCCAGAATGTTAACACAAAGTTCGCGCGTTAATTCAATTAAGAATTTGGTAACTTGGTTAGAAACAACTTCTGAAAAAAGTTTTGATACCACTGAAGCTGTTGATGCATCAACAGTTACTAATTGGTACGACACTAATCCCCAATCAATTGATAAAAATAACGCTCAACAAACTACTGAGACAAATAAGCCGATTTATATTGCCAACTGCATTAACAATTTGCCTTGCCTCGATTTCGATGGAGCAAATGATTACATGAATAGCGTTCTAGCAATTGGACCCACTAACGCTGGCCTGAGTATTTTTGCTGTAGTTAAGTTTGATGCCATCGTAAATGGAGATAATAAAGAGTTTTCTATTGTTGGATCTGGTTC
>CAIQBQ010000158.1 GCA_903870105.1 uncultured Alphaproteobacteria bacterium
AAATTTAATCGCGGCCCAGAAGGAAAATTAATCAAACGCAGAGTAATCAAAAAGAATATAGTTGCTGTGCGACCAGCAAGTGATTCAGCAGTGATTACAACGAGTAAAATCTTAGAGCCTACCACTTCAACTTCTGCCGCTACTGCTCCTGCAACTGCTTCTGCTACAGCCCCAACTGTCGTAGCTCCTGTGGCTAAGCCGCAAGATTCGGTCCCTCAATCTCCAGTCGCTCCTCAATCTAAATAATAGATTTCATCTTTTTGATCACCTTAGCAAGTCCGTCAAATATGGCTTCGCCGATGATAAAGTGACCAATATTAAGCTCGGTAATTTGCGGAATTTTTGCGATCATTGCCGCAGTTTTGTAATCTAATCCGTGGCCGGCGTGACATTCTAAGTCTAGCTCATTAGCGAGCTTGGCACATTTTAAAATCTTCAAAAATTCTTTTTTTTGCGCCGCGCTTTTTTTGTGACAAAATTCTCCGGTGTGTAATTCAACAATATCAGCACCGACTTTTTTTGCGGCTTTAATTTGCTCTTCATTAGCATCGACAAAAAGTGAAACTTTAATCCTTGGAAGAACTTCTTTGGCATGAATTTTCTTAATCATTTCGCGCAAAATTTTTTCATTCTTGACGACATCGAGACCGCCTTCCGTTGTAACTTCCTGTCTTTTTTCAGGAACGATGCAAACCGCATTGGGCCTAGTTTTAAGAGCGATTGCCAGCATCTCTTCTGTGGCTGCCATTTCTAAGTTAATCGGCAGTTTAATTTCTTTTTTCAGCCTAACCAAATCTTCGTCGCGAATGTGGCGACGATCTTCTCGTAAGTGAATTGTGATTCCATCGGCGCCAGATTTTTGCGCTAAAATTGCAGCAGCAACTGGATCGGGGTGAATGCCGCCACGCGCATTTCTTATGGTTGCAACGTGGTCAATGTTAACTCCCAATCTGATTTTATTTTGAATTTTTCTTTTCATAGATAACTAAAAAAGTGAGGTAAGAAATGCAGCAGAAAACAATTGTAATTGGAAAGCCAACAGAGCCAAAGAGATTGAATAAAAGCCCACCAACTAAGCTTCCGCACATTGCGCCAATTGATCCGATTAATTGAAAAGTTGCATTAGCGGCAACTAATTTTTCTTGCGGATAATCATCGTTACAAGCTTTGAAAACCGAAACAAAAATGCAGGCGACAAATATTCCAAAAATAAAATAAATGCTGAGCAAAAAAAGGTAGGAATGGAAAAAAATTACCATCAAGAAACAACAGAGACAGCCTAAAAATCCAAAATTAATTAGTTGATAAGGAGTCCATTTTTTGAAGAGAAATCCTACGCCAGCATCGAAGAATCCACTAGCCATGTAAGCAGTAATTAATAGACCAGAAGCCTCGTAAGATAATCCAGTTTTTACTCCAAAAATTACGCTGAAAGTGAGAAGAGAGAAAGATTGAAAATCAAGAAAAAATCTTCCCAAAAAAACTCGAGGATTTTTTTTAAAAAATTCTTTTAAGGCAATTCTTTCTGACTCTAATTTTGGTTGAGGTGCGTTATTCAGGGATTTTAAACAGAAAAAGGAGAGGGCGGCTAAAGTTGCAGAAATTGCAAATGATAAATAATGATCGGCACCGCTAAGCTTTACTATTACTGGCCCAAGCGCAATGCCGGCAGAAATCAACATGCTGAAAATTCCAAGCACTATGCCGCGCTGATCGTTTCTTAAAAGCATGTTAAGCCATGATTGGCGGGTGATCACGTATATGAACCACATCGAACCCATCAAAAATGCGAGCGCACCCCAGAGATAAAAATTTTGGTAGAAATAGATTATTAAAATAATGGCGGCGTAAGTGAAGCATGCTAAGCGCAGAGCTCTTATCATTGTCAGTCGCGCTACAATTTTACTCAAAAAGAATGACATTAAAATTCCGCCAAAGGCATCCAAGGTGAAGGCAAGTCCAATATTTTTAGTACTGACTCCGTGCTTGTTGAGAATGGTGGGAAAGGTAACTAAATTAATTCCCATCGCCATCGCAAAAAGCA
>CAIQBQ010000159.1 GCA_903870105.1 uncultured Alphaproteobacteria bacterium
TGAAAGCCCCTGATGCTCCTGATCTCTCAATCATCAGAGACGGCGAGTAAGCGAATAAATTTTTAATCGAAATAAAAATCAAAGGGGGATGGACTCAAATCCACCCCCTTTTTTTTCTTGTCGTTAATTTTAATCTTTTCGCCGGTTGAGCGAAGTCGAAACCAAAGAAAAGACCTGCGCCATTTACTCTTGGCTTCGACTTCGCTCAATCTTTATTCTTGGTTTCGACTTCGCTCAACCGGCTTATAGAATCTCAATTAGACACTCTTTCGCCAACTCCTGAGAAAAAATTTGCACTTCGAAAATTCTTCAAAAGATTCCGCTCATCTCAACTTCGTAAAAACTTACGCCCATGAAAAATAACAAACTGAGCACCCTGCAATTAATGCTGATGTCCACCGGCGGAATGATCGGTTGCGGTTGGTTATTTTCTCCTTATTACGGCTTTCAAACGGCCGGTGTTGGCGTGCTTCTTTCTTGGCTAATCATCGCAATTTTAACTCTAATCATCGGCCTCGCTTTCGCCGAAGTTACAACAGTTGCACCAGTTGTTGGCGGACTTTCGCGCTTCATCGGCATTACTCACAATCGAACAATTTCATTCGTCTTCGTAACTTTAGGATGGCTGACTTACGTAGTTTACTTACCTCTCGAGGTACAATCGGCCATGCAATATTTAAGTTTCTGGCTCAAAGATTTAGTGGTCCAAACCGAGGCCGGCACAACTTTGAGTAAATTCGGACTTTTAGTTTCTCTGGGATTGATTGTCCTTCTAACCTGGTTCAACTGCTTCCTTCTCAAAAACGTCGCCCGCGTTAATTCGGCAGTAAGTGTCTGGAAAATTTTAGTTCCAATCATCATTGCTTGGATGTTGATCATCATGTTCGGCAGCTGGGAAAATGTTAATTTCGCCAATCTCAATCACGAGTTTTCTTTTGAATCAGTGCTTCTTGCGATCACTGGAAGCGGTCTGGCGTTTGCCTTCACCGGTTTTCAAAATGGATTAATATTAGCAAACAGCACCAAAAATCCGAAGAAAGCTCTGCCCTACTCTCTCTTTGCCCCAATCCTGGTCGGATTAATTTTATACGCCTCACTTTCAGTAATTTACATCACCTGCTTGGGCGACAAACATCTAGCTCTTGGCTCTGCCGCACCGCTACTTGGAATCACTGCTTTATTTGGAATTCACATTTTGGTTAACGTACTTTTTATCGATGCAGTGCTTGCTCCACTTGGTACTGCGAATGTTTACACCGCAGCTACTTCAAGAATTTTACTCGGATTGTCGAAAGATTTTTTTCCAAAAAGCTTCTTGAACAAACTAAACAAATTCTCCTCTCCCTCTTCCTGCTTGTGGATTAATGCCGTAGTTGGCGCTTGTTTCCTGCTGCCTTTTCCAACTTGGTCGCAATTAGTAGATTTTTTGTCTTCGGTCGTAGTCTTTTCTTACGTAGCCGGCCCAGTTGCTTTGATTGTTTTGCGCCAAGAATTTCCCGACTTGAACCGCCCATTCAAAGTGATCGCCTATAAACTGGTAGGTTACGCCGGATTCGCTTGCTGCAGCCTTTTGATCTACTGGTCAGACATTAATAACCTAATCTACCTAACCATTCTAACCACAGCTTTGGTAGTCGGTTACAATTTATTCACTGAAAAAAAGGAGAATTTATTTTCCGCCATCAAGTCAAATTTTTTCGTAATCGGATATCTACTAGCCATAGTTTTTGTTAAATATTTGCACCAGAGCGGAAAGATTTCTTTCCCGATCGACAACGCTCTCATTATCGCCATTTCTTACTTCGCTTGCAGTGTTTTCGTTAAGCAAAAATCTAGTAAAAAAGAAATTGGAGACAACTTGAAAAGAGTTGCAACTGAGAGCGCCTCTTGATGCTGACACTACTCTCGCCAGCAAAATCTCTTAATTACGAACCTTCTCACCACGCAGGTTTTACTCTCCCTTACTTCATCGCGGAAACAAAAATTCTCGCTGTTCAACTTAAAAAATTTTCTGTTCCAGATTTAGAAAAATTAATGGGGATTAGTAAAAATCTCGCTGAGCTTAATCATCAGAGATTTCAAAATTTCTCCGAAAATTTTGATTTAGAAAATTCTAAGCAAGCACTTCTGGCATTTGATGGCGACGTTTACAAACCAATCGAAGCAGAAAAATTCACCTCAGAAGATTTAAATTTTGCGCAAAAAACTTTACGAATTTTGTCCGGATTTTACGGAGTTCTTCGCCCACTAGATTTAATACAACCCTACCGCTTAGAGATGGGCACAAATTTAAATCTTTACAAATTCTGGAGCGATAAAATTTCTCAACACCTTGATTCAGAAGGATCTAAGCACCTTATCAACTTAGCCTCAGAAGAATATTTCTCCGTTATAAATCCTAAAAAAATCTCTGCCAAAATCATCAATATCACTTTCAAAGAGAATAAAAATGGCAGCTACAAAATCATCGGAATCTACGCCAAAAAAGCACGCGGACTGATGGCTAACTTCATCATCAAAAATAAAATCACCAACCCGCAGGAGTTAAAAAAATTCCAAAGCGAGAACTATCGATTTGCAAAAGAGATGTCCGATGAAATGAATTTTGTGTTTGTGAGATAGTTACAATCGATTCTTATCTACGCCGGTGATCACGTTAAAAGAACTTATGACGTCAGAATTTTCAGCCATTCATCCTCGTTCAAAACTTTTAAATTTAGCTCTGCGGCTTTTTTTAATTTCGATCCTGCTTCAGCTCCGGCAACGACAAAATCAGTTTTGTTTGAAACTGATCCAACAACTTTCATACCCAAATCTTCTGCTTTTTTCTTCGCCTCAGCACGAGTCATTTTCTCGAGAGTGCCGGTAAAAATTACTGATTTTCCGGCGAGTTTTGAGTTAGAATTAATTTGTTTCGCATCCTCGACTTTTAGCTGTTTTTCTAGGTCGAGAAGCATTTTTAAATTTCGTTCGTCACGAAAATAATCAAGAATTGCTTCGACCATTTTTTCTCCCAATCCATCAATTGAAACGAGTTCGGAGTAATCACTCTGAGTTTGTCGAAGGATAACTTCCTCATGCTTCGACAATCTCAGCATGACATCAAGGAAATTTCTGAAAGATTTAAAATGCTGCGCAAGCAACTTGGCCGTGCTTTCGCCAATATGCCTAATGCCGATGGCGTAAATTAATTTCTCGAACGGAATTGTGCGTTTTTGTTTTATCGCCAAAAAAAGATTTTCGATCGATTTTTCGCCCCATCCTAATTTTGTACGTAGTGGATTTTCGGCAGTTTTTTCGCGCTCTTCGAGGGTAAAAA
>CAIQBQ010000160.1 GCA_903870105.1 uncultured Alphaproteobacteria bacterium
AAAAAAACATTTTCATTGCGAAGATTTTTCTGTTCATCTTTCTATCACCGACGAAGAGTCGTTCGCAAGTGCTGTGGTTTTAATCGAAAAAAAATCTTAATGAAAAAAATTTTAGTAATTGGCGCTGGAGCATGGGGAACGGCTCTTGCCTGGCTTATCGCCAAAAATTCTCACGAAGTTTTTTTAAGCGCGAATAGAAGTCAGATCATCGATGAAATTAATCATGAAAGCAGCAATGAAAGATTTTTGCCGGGCGTAAAATTGAGTCCAAAAATTTTCGCAGTGAGTGACTTTGTTACTGATGCAGATTTCGTTTTTATTGTAACGCCAAGCGCGATTAGTACAAAAATTTTTCAGAAAATCGCCCAGACAAAATTTAAGAAAAATTGTATTTTTGTAATTTGCTCGAAAGGGCTTGAGCCCAAGACTAATAAGCTTCTAAGCGATTCATTCGAAAAAATTACTAAACACAGAAGTTACGCAGTTTTGTCTGGTCCAAACTTTGCCGCTGAAGTTGTGAATGAATCTCCCAGTATCACCACAATTGCAACAAAAAATAAAAAATTAGCCACGGCGGTAATTAATCTTTTGAGCAACAACCATTTCCGCGCCTTTTATTTCAAGGATCCACGAACTGTCGAAATTTGTGGCGTGGTTAAAAATGTAATTGCGATTGGTTGCGGAATCGTTGATGGACTTGATCTTGGAGTTAATGCCAAATCAGCTTTGGTAATGAAGGGAATTGGCGAAATCCAACTTCTTTGTAAAAAACTCAAAGCCTCGACTGATGTTGTAACTGCTGCAGGATTCGGCGATATCTTTCTTACCTGTTCTTCACAAAAATCGCGCAATAACTCACTCGGAGTTTTGCTAGCGCAAGAAAAAGAAAGAGAGGTTGATAAAACTTACGAAGGCATTTCATCTGCCGCTGCCATTGTTGCGCTGGGTAAAAAGTTGAAAGTAAAACTCGATTTGTGCGAAGGGATAAACAAAATTCTAACTCGAAAATCTTCCGCCGAACAAATCAAAAAAATAATCTCAAAAGCAATTTTGAGTTAGCATAAAAATCTCCAGTTCTTTATCTCTGCGAAGACGGTTATCTAGCAAAAGTTTCCACACGCGGCGAGCCCTCCTGGATTCGCGCCTTCGCAGGGATGGCGCTCTAAATTTATATTTAAAAAACATGTCCAACTCAGTTCTAATAATTGATTTCGGTAGTCAAGTCACTCAGCTAATTGCCCGCAGAATTCGCGAGCTTGGCGTTTTTTGCGAAGTAAGAAATTCTGACATCAAACTCAACGAGATCGAAAAAATTGGGGCTAAAGCAATTATTTTTTCCGGCGGTCCGTCCTCCGTTTATGAAAAAGACGCACCAACAATCGACAAAAAAATATTCGATTTAAAAACACCGATTTTGGGGATTTGTTATGGGCAACAACTCATCTGCCACTTGCTTGGTGGTAAAGTTACATCTTCAAAAGAGCGCGAATTTGGTAAGGCGATGCTGTTGGTAAGAGATGACCTAACTTTATTTAATGATGTGAGTGGCGTTTTTGATTTTTCTCCAGTTGGATCTGGAGAAAATTTTCCTTGGAATAAAAAAAATCCTCCAAATGCAATTACTCAGGTTTGGATGTCGCACGGCGATTCTGTTAAAAAAATACCAAAGGGCTTTAAGGTAATGGCGGAAACAAATTCTGCGCCTTACGCCGCAATCGCTGACGAGAAAAGAAAAATCTATGGTGTGCAATTTCATCCCGAGGTAGAGCATTCGCTTGATGGAAGACAAATGCTAAAAAATTTCGTTATTAAAATCTCTGGCTGCAAACCGGAATGGACGATGAAAAATTTCAAGAAAGAAGAAATTACTCACATCAAGAAACTTGTCGGAAAAAATCAGGTAATCTGCGGACTCAGTGGCGGTGTCGATTCATCGGTTGTTG